>CAYGMA010000008.1:4953-16486 GCA_964351045.1 uncultured Holosporaceae bacterium
ATCTATTTTTAGAGGGTTAACTGTTGAAAAAAATATTCGTGCGGTGGCTGAGCTTAAAGAAAAAGACGAGATGAAAGTTCAGCAAAAAGTAGATGATTTGCTTTCTGAATTTTCCATTTCACATTTGCGGATGACTTCTTCTTTATCTTTATCTGGCGGGGAGCGGCGGCGACTTGAGATTGCCAGAGCCCTTGCAACAGATCCAAAGTTTATTTTGTTAGATGAGCCGTTGGCAGGGATTGATCCTATTGCTGTGAATGATATTCGCCAGCTTATTCATCATTTAAAAGATCGTGGAATTGGTGTGTTGATCACAGACCACAATGTGCGTGAGACGTTGGGAATTGTGGATCGCGCGTATATTTTGCACGATGGTATCATCCTTACAGAAGGCACAGGGCCAGAAATTGTGGCGCATGAAGGTGTGCGTCAGGTTTACTTGGGCGAACAGTTTCAGTATTAAGATTTTTTTAGTTTTTTTTTTAGATCTTTGATTTATACTGTAGAGAGTGGTTAAAAAAACAGGGAGTAACCTAATGAAAAAAATTTTAATAATATGTGCCCTTTTTATGGGGCTTAATGTTCAGGCTCGGCCTGAAGTAACACCGAAAGATATTTTAACAGCAATTATTGATGAGGGTGGACTCATTTCGAGTTTGGCGAGTCCTGAAAAACCGAGTCCTGCTTTACTTGAGATGCTTCGAAATAAACTGGATTATTTATTACCCGAGCTTGCAGGAGCTATACTTGAACAGCGTTTCAGCTGGCGAGATGCGCCGGTTCGCACGCAAGATTTTAACCAGATAGGAACAAACCCAGTTTCAGGATTGAAACGTTCCTTAGGTATTTCGCGCAGAAGTGTATGGAAGGACATTAATAAAGAGCACCCTATTATAGTATCTGAACAAAATACGCGGAATCATGATCCTCGTTTGCGCCTTGAGTCACTTTTGCCCAAAGGTGTAAAGGCGAAGGATGTTGCTTTTAGGCCTGAAGATCGGCAAGAAAATGGCCATGACTTTCGCGATCATAGATTTAGAATGGGGGCAGGAGATGTGTCTGATGTTCAGATGGCTATGATTTGCAGGGCATTTTTGCTCCTAGACTTCTTTTATGGAGATAAAGGAAAGGTGAAGACTGAGGTTGAGTTGCATAGATTTTGGACTCGAAAAAAGCAGATTGGGTTTACTGTGACAATATCGGCTAAAAAAACTGGGGATGACGCCTTTTCCATTTCTTTCCCATTGATTATGAGTTGGACTACAATTCCTCGTGGCTTAAAACAGAAGCTTGGTATCGATAGAGCACCTGAACGCACTGAATATTCAGATTTTTCTTTGAAGGAAACTTTTGATATTGAGTTGAGATCAGTAGCTTTTATTAGAGATGAAGCAAAAAAAATGAAAGAAGTGCTGAAGAAGAGAGGGTTAAATGGTTCCCAAGCCTTTGAAGCAAACTGGAAAAAGAGAAGAGGGGAGTTTCAAGCGGCTATCGAAAGAGGAGACAATGATCTTTTCCATGTTCGAAAGGAGGATGTGCAGCTGATTCGTGACATGTTAAGAGATGTGCGAGGGTTTAATAAACTTTCTATGGTGCAAATGGTAAACAAAAACATTTTTCCAAAATTAAATCCAAACAACCCTGAAGAAAAAGGGTTGCTTGATAATCCAATATTAGTGCTTTATGCGTATGGAAAAGCGAGAGGGTTAAGAGGATTTTAAAACCCACTAAGATCCATTGATAATTAAACGCTGGGGTTGTCCCAGCGTTTTTTTTTGATTTATCCTCGGGGGTGTTTGTTTTTATAAACCTCTAAGATATGGTTGAGGTCGGCGTGAGCGTATTTCTGTGTTGTAGAGAGGCTGCTGTGGCCGAGGAGCTCTTGAATGACGCGTAAGTCTGCACCGTTTGAAAGAAGGTGCGTCGCGAAGCTGTGGCGCAGAGCATGAGGCGTAAGCGTTTCGGGAAGCCCTAGTTTTCGGCGCAGGTCTTTCATTTTTTTCTGCGCATAGGTTGCGGTTAAAATACCGCCTCGTGAGCCATAAAACACAGGGGCATTTGGGCTCAGTTCATAAGGGCAGGCGGATAAATAGGCGTGAACTTTTTCTAGAACCGGCTGTAGAAGGGGCACAAAGCGGTCTTTGTTGCCTTTTCCGCGGATGCGTAAGTCAGACCCGGAGAGTTGTTTTTGCGTGAGAGAGAGGGCTTCACTGATGCGCAGACCCGTTCCATAAATGAGCGTAAACAAGGCGATATCCCGCTTGGCTTGCCAATCGTGTTCGTGTGAAAGAGTATCAATAAGAGCAAAAAAAGACTCTTTTGAGGTGCTTTTTGGGATGTTTTGAGGCAGTTTTGGGGCTTTTATTTGCTCTAAAACCTCGTTTTGAAGCACATTATTGACGTTTAGAAAAGAAAAGAAATTTCTTAAGGTAGACAGGGCGCGAGCCATGGAGGCAGGAGCTTGTTTTTTCTGAAATTTTAAGTGTGTTAACCAAGAGCGAAACGCACTCGCATCAAGTTGCTCAAGGTCTTTTAGACAAAGAGGAGCATCAGGTTGAGTGTGCTGAATGAGAAAGTCTATAAAAGATCTGAGATCTATCTTATACGCCGTGAGGGTGTGGGCGGCTAACCGTTTTTCAAAGGCAAGCCAATCAACCCATTTTTGATAGGCGCTTTGAACTGGTTCGGCCACATGGGGTAATTGTGTCTCGGGGGAAGCCATCAGATGTTTTGATCAGACGCCAGCCAATCTTTTTTAAATTTCTCGAGGCCAATGTCTGTAAGAGGGTGTTTAAACATTTGGCGATAAACAGAGGCAGGGGCCGTAACAATATGTGCGCCAATTTGGCCTGCTGAAATGATGTGCATAGGGTGGCGTACAGAGGCCACGAGCACTTCTGTGGTGATGTTTGGGTCTTGTGCGAAAAGAGTGACGATCTCATCAACGACAGCCATCCCATCATGTCCGAGGTCATCGAGTCGGCCAACAAAAGGAGAAATAAAAGTTGCTCCTGCTTTTGCTGCAATAAGGGCTTGGGCTGCCGAAAAGCATAAGGTGACATTTACCATCACATCGCGCTCACGTAGGCGATAACAGGCTTTGATGCCTTCTTCAGTGAGAGGCACTTTAATGGTAACATTGGGTGCAATTTTAGAGAGAGAGCCGGCTTCTCGAAGCATGCCTTCTGCATCATCAGAGACGACTTCTGCGCTGACGGGGCCAGAAACGATATCGCAAATGGCTTCTAAGACTTCGTGAATGTTTTTATTGGCTTTTGCAATAATACTTGGATTGGTTGTTACACCATCGACTAATCCCATTGAAGCCAGGGATTCGATTTCCTGAATATCGGCGCCATCAACAAAAAATTTCATCTCATTCCTCACTTCTTTATGGTACTGTTGAATTTATATTTTATATTTACTTTATACGATATCTGCCCGTAAGTCAGCTGATAGATACATGATTGCTAAAATTTTATTACCCATTGCTTTTGAGCCGCTTGATTACGAGATTCCCCTCGGCATGGTGATTAAGCCTCTAGACCTTGTGGGTGTGCCTTTTCGAAGAGGAAAACAGGTGGGGCTTGTTTTAGAGATCCTTCAAACATCTGATGTTCCACCCCATAAGCTTAAGTCTATTGACGCTGTTTTTGAGCAAAAATTGGATGCTGAAACAGACCGTTTTATCAAATGGGTAGCGCGATACACATGTGCGCCTTCAGGGCTGGTTTTGAAAATGTTTTTGGGCAGCTTAAAGCCAGAGCAGATTGCCAAAGGACAAACAGCCGCGCTTTCTGAACAGCATTTTTCTTATGACCCCCCCGTTTTGAATGAGGAACAAACAGCAGTTGCTCAGGTGTTAAAGCAAGCGGTTGAAGCTCAGGCTTTTTACCCAACGCTTTTGGATGGTGTGACGGGGTCGGGAAAAACTGAAGTTTACTTTGAAGCCATGCATGCGTGCTTAGAGGCTGGAAAAACAGCATTGGTTTTGCTGCCTGAGATTAATTTAACAGGGGCGTGGCTCACCCGTTTTGAAAAACGATTTGGAACAGCACCCGTTCAATGGCATTCGCATCTTACACCAAAACAGCGGCTGGAAACCTGGCTCTCCATTGAAAAGGGCTTGGCGCGCGTGGTTGTGGGAACGCGGTCTGCTTTGTGTTTGCCCCATAAAAAGCTGGGCTTAATTGTTGTGGATGAAGAGCATGATGCGAGCTTCAAACAAGAAACGCAGTTGCGGTATCATGCGCGGGATATGGCTGTGCGACGGGCACAAATTGCTGCGTGTCCGATTATTTTATCCTCTGCAACGCCGAGTGTTGAAACACTTCTAAATGTGCAGGAAAAGAAGTATTCAGCGTGCCACTTAAGCACACGGTATGGGGGCGCTGAAATGCCAGACATGCACCCCATTGATTTGCGTCAAGAAAAAATGGAAAAGGACACGTATATCTCTCCATCGTTATGGACGGTGTTGGAGGAAAATAAACAGCGCGGTGAGCAATCGTTATTGTTTTTAAATCGACGGGGGTTTGCACCGACGGTTATTTGTAAGGCGTGCGGAGATGCGCAAGCGTGTCGGTCTTGTGATGTTGGATTGGTTTACCATAAAAAAAGAGAGCAGCTTTTGTGCCACCATTGTGGATATACGCGCTCCTTAAAAACACGCTGTTCAACGTGTGATGCGGATCCTGAGTATGTTTTCTTTGGCCCAGGTGTTGAAAAGATTCAGCAAGAAGTGCAGTGCAAACACCCAACATGGCGAACTGCTCTTATGACCAGTGATACGCTCACAACCCCTAAGAAAATTCAGGATCAAATGGCGGCCATTGAGTCAGGAGAAGTGGATGTGATTATTGCGACCCAGAGCATGGCAAAAGGACATCACTTTCCTAATTTAACACTTGTGGGTGTGATTGACGCAACTTTAGGGCATGTTGAGTTTGATCTGCGGATGACGGAGCGTGCGTATCAAGTGTTGCACCAGGTAGCGGGCAGATCAGGGCGCGCACAAAAAAAAGGCCATGTGTATTTGCAAACATTTCAGCCAGAAAATGGGGCTTTTAAAGCATTGTGTGCCCATGCGCGGCATGATTTTTTTAAGTTGGAGCTCTCTAAAAGAGAAGTGCTTGGGCTGCCGCCCTACGGCCGCCTAACGGCTTTGATTGTAGAAGGACGAGATGAAAAACACGTTCAAGACATGGCACGGCATCTTGCGAAAACGTTTCCTAAAACCCATGGAATTCAGGTGTTGGGGCCGGCACCGGCACCGTTAACGCGTTTGAAAAACACGTATCGCTGGCGATTGCTTTTGAAGTCTGAAAAAAAAATCTTACATCAGCCCGTTCTTGAATCCTGGCTTCCAACGGTTCAGGTGCCTCTTTCTTTAAAAGTACAGATTGATATCGATCCTCACTCTTTTTCTTAAGGCTCTCTCCCTCATTATGCTCTTCTCGACTTAATCCAGGAGTCAAGGACATATTCATTCAGCACATGCCCCTTCGTGGTTGAGTGTACTCGTTGCGGATTAAAATTATAATGATGGAAACTCTTCTTCATTCCTTAAATCAGGGGGTGCAGTAACTCTTACTCCCCCTTGTTGATAATTTATTGGGTAATTTTCAGGGTCAACTAAAGCAAAGTTTCGGCTTCCTGTCTCGCAGTCATGAATAATTTGAGGCATTTGGTTTAAACGTTCTTGAAAAACGCCTTCTGCACACATCAGGGACATGCGAACAACGTTTCCTCGTTGAAGGAGAAGTTTTGTCTTAAGATGGGTTTGCCCTGTCATTGTTTCGGGTCTTGTGCCATATGTTTCAAGATCTCTCACAAAATGATGGGGGCCATCCACTTCAAAAAAAATAAAGTCATTTTTACTTCCCTTCTTAGGGCGGAAAACAAAATCAATCTCTGTAAAAAGATTTAAAGCTTTATAATAAGGATCATCGTTTGCAACACGCTCATAAACGTCGTAAAAAGGAGCAGTCCTTAACGGAGAAAGTTTCAGTATAGCTTTAGAAAGTATTCGTTCAATAACATGTTCAGCGCCTGAACGAATTGAGTTTCTCTGCCCTGTAAACTGACTGCGAATATATTTTAAGAAACCCTCATTGATAGAATGAGGACTATTATTTTTTTCGATGAGTAAGCTCCAATAAAATAGCTGTAATAGTTTTGGTGCAAAAAGACTATGAGTACTCTTGTTTACTTTCCATTTTTGCATCATTTGAACAATACCAATGGCCCTTTCAAGAGGGGGGACTTGTCTAGCAAATCTTTTTCTTATGGGTTCATAATCTGCATCAGGCATCATTTGATAAGCTATAATGACTGCAGCTAGCAAATCCTGTTCGTGGAGTTTAATTTTTCCAGGCTCAAAACTCAGGTCATCTTCACTTGTTTCTTGCTCAGCCTTTTTTAGTGACTGTAATATTGGCCGCATTTCACGTGATCTAAATTTAGAGTCAATTTCCTCTGTTTTTTCATTAATAAGTTTATGAAACATTAAGTCAGTAGGAACAGCCATGATTTTTGAGAGACTGAGTAGTGTATTGATAGGAGTAAATGGTTTGAGGTCTTTTTTAAGTCCATCAAAGTTATACATCGCTTTAACAACTTCGCTAAAAAGATCGTCCGCTTTTAACCGGATCATATCCATGTGTCGGACAATTTTTCCAGCTTCAACAATCATGCCAACATAGAGCCCTCCTTGTGGGCGCTCATCCAAAACCCACATGGATTCCTCCTTTATCTTTTTAAGCATGGTGAGAGAGTTTTCCCCGAGTTGCAGCGTATATGGTTTGCCCTTATGGTTTGCTTCTCCAACTTTTGCTCGAAAAGAAGCTAATCGAAGAACAAACTGATTCAGATAACTTTTATCAATATCTTTAGTTTTTGGGAATTCTTTGTAGGGTTTGAAATAAGGATTTAGAGCACCTGTTTTTTTTTGGTATGCAAGATATGTATCGGTGTCTTGTAAGTATGTTGGTGTGCTTCTCCGTGTCGGACGAGGCGAGCCTACACGAGAGGAACTGGTTGAACGAAACCGAGGATCCCTATGGCGTGCGCTTATGGAGCTACGACGACTTGAACTTTCTGACGAAATAGGGGTTGTTGACTTCTTTGGTTTTCTGCGTGAAGAAGTTTGTTTAACCTCTTCCCACTCATCATCACTATCAAGTGCCTGCAGGCTAAACCCTGTGAGAGTTAGAAAAAAAACTAAGTTAAGAAACTGTAAAAATTTAATGGTGCGCATTTTCAAATATTTTTTTTAGGAGCTTAATCTATCAGTATATACACCAAAAAACTATCCCGAAATATTATAGGAAACCACAAAAAATTACGTGCAAGCTAAATTTACCATACACCTTTTTTATACAGGTTGATTTTTAGGGTGTGGAGACCTAGACTAAAAGGCATAAGAAGAACAGGGGATGCTGATGAAACTTCTTTTTTGTATGTTTTTTTTCTTTTGTGTAGCTTTTCCTGTACAAAGTGTTCCTAAAACGCCTAAAAAGCAAAAATCACTTCCGAGTATTAGTGTTGGCATCCTTCAATATCCGTATAAAGAAGGGGTTCGGTATGATTCAAATAACATTATTTGGAATACGCAAGAGACGCCTCCTATAGAGCAAATGTTGAATGGCATTAACCTTGTTTATGCAACACTTTTTCCGGATGTAACAAAACTCTCAAAACTAGGGCTTAAGGGAGATAATCTTAAAAAATATGAGACAGAGGTGGCCAATCAAACCCAGTTTTTTCAACGGCTTTATTTGTTTTTTAAATATGCAGGTGTGCACTATCAATCAAAGGCAGGGATGAGAGGGGTTTGGCCTTTTCCGCTGGCAACAGTTTTAACCCAAGGGCAACGTATTTTTATTGAATTAGATGGCATTACACCTGAAGAATTCTTAGATTTTTTAACAAATGGGGAGATGAATCTGCTTGATAAAAGGCGTTATTCATCCCATGGGATTGTATATAACGCAGATAAAACAAACATCATTGAGAAAAAAATTAAAACGCCACTTCAGAAACGTTCAAAAACAGAGGCTTTATATGGCATGAATTTTTCTTTCGGTGGCGTTGGTAATAAGTTGCCTGATGGAAACTTTGTGGGACCACGTGGGTGGGAAATTTCTTCAAAAGGGAAAGTGGACAAGTCTAAGCAAACAGGGCATCTGCACTTAGTAACTCGCTATTTTCCTAAGGAAAAAAAGACGATACTCTTGATTGGTGTTGAGGCATGCGCTCCTGAAACGAAGAACCAGTTTGGATGCGCTCATAATGTGCTTTCTGGCCTGCGTAATCAGACGAAAAACACTTCTGTTTCTGGTGGAAGTAAATGGGCTGCTTTGGCTGAAGAGGAAGCGCCAACTGAATATAAGGGGAAATATGTTTGGGTTGGGAAAGGACAGTTTGATGACATTAAGAAAAAAATTACGCAGGTTTTAGCCGGTGAAGATGAAATGCAGCTGAGAAAACTCTTTCAAGAAATTCTTGCAGAAAATGGAGAGAAATTTGCCTCTCCCCGGCGCAAATCTGTTTAGGGGTAAAAATGGGGACAATAGACTGAAAGGCCTTGCCTCCCCCTCCCTACGCTCCGCGACTTGATCGCGGAGTCTGTTGATCAATGGGGTGTGTGCCTTTTTTTACGATCAGTTGAGCTGCATTTTGTTTGACTGGGCCCTGGGATCAAGTCCCAGGGCGTAGAGGAGGGGAGTAGGGTGTAGGGAGGTAGATGCTTCTAGTAGAGAGAGGGAATCAGGGCGTAGAGAGGGGCCTGTTTCGATAAGATCACTTAGCTCTGCGACTGGATTTATAATGGGTTTTTTTCTGAATTTTTACTTGACATTTACTTTTGACTTCTATATGTTTACTTATTAGGAAACCTTTTGTTTTCTTCGCGATTTTCATTAAAAAACAGTTCAGTCTAAAAAACCAGGAAGTTCCTGGCGTTTTTTTTATGTGGCTTTTTCTTTTATGTCCTTTTTGTATTTTTTTTATCTAACCCCTTTAAGATAGGTTCTAAGTGTGTTTGGGTTGATTTTTAAAAGACATTTTGTAAAACTCCTTAAAACACCCCTATGGACTTATAATGGCTTTTCAGAAAACGCTTACACCTGAAACTCTTTTTCCTGTTACCATGCCGAATGGAGAGCCCTGGCCTCATACGGTTTTTTTAAAGAATTTTATTGACCACCCTAATATCGAGATAGGGGATTGGACGTATTATAATGATTTCAGAAAACCGATAGAAGACTATGCCCAGGTTATCGCGCCGTATTTACACCCAGGATGCCCTGAAAAACTAACGATTGGAAAATTTTGTCAGCTTGCGCATGGGATGCAGTTTATTACTAGTAGTGCAAACCATCAATTGAGTGGGTTCACAACGTATCCCTTTTTTGTTTTTAATAAAGCTTGGTCAGAAATGTATACGCCAAATTTGCCTTTTAAGGGAGATACAGTTGTGGGGCACGATGTTTGGATTGGTCATCAGGCATTGATTATGCCAGGTGTGACGATTGGTACTGGAGCGATTATTGGCTCTGGATCTGTTGTTACAAAGGATGTTGAGCCGTATTCTGTTGTTGCTGGAAATCCAGCCTGTGTAATTAAGAAGCGTTTTTCTGAGTCTGTTATTCAAGGTCTGTTGGCTTTAGCATGGTGGGATTGGCCAATTGAGGTGATTCAGGAAAATTTATCCGCTTTGACGTCAGGTGATTTGACTGCTTTGGAACAGGCTCTATAGGAAAGCGATTCCCTTTCGAATTTCTCTATCCTTTTGATAAAATTGGTTTTATACTACTTTTACTAACAGGGAGAATTCGTTATGAAGCGTGTTATTACGTGGCTTTTTATGTGTGTCAGCACCTCTTTTTTTGCGATTACGCCCGTTAAGGCGATGACTGGTATGGAATTGGCTGCAATTGGGGGCGTTGCTGGGGTAGGAGGCGCTTATGCAAAAGACATTATTGAATGGGTTAAAACAAAGAAAGGGCAACGAGAAGTTATTCGGTGGCTTTATAGCTGTGGTGTGAGTTGCTGGCAGGTGTGTCATGAAAAAGCGCTGGCAGATCAGTTTATTCCGACACAAGATTTGGAGTATGACTTGCGCAGAGAGCTTGTGAGATTGTTTGGATTTCTTCAAGAAAACAACGCGGCACAGGTGATTGATGAAGAAAAGCAGTATGCTGAGTTTATTTTTAAGAAAGAGGCAGAGGCTTCATCAGAGTATACGTCGTTAGTATCAGATGGACAGGATGTTTTAGACCCCATTTTTTACGTCGGCTTTTTTGTGAAGCCGCATCGGGAAATCCCTGAAAGGCGGTTGGCAAAATGGACTGATAATCAAGGCCAGTTTTTTGCGGAGGTGGGCAGCTTGTTTAAGGATTTAGGATCTAAGGCAATCGAACGCATGATAAAAGGCTGGGTGAGGGATGGGAATGTGGCAGATTTGGCAAAAACAGCCACACAAGCAGAAATTAAAGATCCGGTTATGGCTTATGCTTTTGGGGGATTTTCTAGAAAAGATTCCTCAAAAGGTTCCTCTATGGAGGCGCCGGTGGTGATGGTTGTGCTTAGAGGAAAGTTACCTACCATTACTTCTCAGCCAGAAGCTGGGGATGGGAATTTTTATGAGCATTTGTTGAGAAAAAAGCAAGGTGAGGCTGATGCAACTTGGTATAATTATTTGGGGGAACAGTCAACGGGCCTTAGAATGTTTAAAGAGAACATTCAAAAAGCACTTGTTTTTCCCCCAAAAAGGGAAGTCGAGGAAGAGGCTTCGCCTGTATAAAATGCTTTCTTATTAAATAAAAAAATGGCATGAAAAAGAAATGATCCGATTTTTAGTTGGCTTTTTTATTATTCTTCACTGTTCTCCTGTTTTATCGGGGGCTTCTCCTATGATGTCTTCTCGGCGTCCGCTTAATTTGACACCTGATTATAAAAAAAGCCTGCATATGGGGTCTCGTCGTGGATTTCTTTCTAATAAAACATATCATGCTAAGGGATTAAATCAGTTTCAGATTACGTCTAACTCTCAAAAGCCAGTTGTTGGATTGAAGCGTAAAAAGAATCAGGATGTTTTTTTAGTGAGTCTTTTATCTTCGAATGAGTCTGACGCTTCTTCAGAGAAACATAACTGGGCTGCTTTATCCGAAAAGCAGAAGGCAGAGAATCTTGTTGAAGAGCGTTTTAACCGCTTTGAGAAACAAGAAGAGAAAACCGAGAAGTTCTCTACGGATAAGATTCTTACAAGTTAAATAGGCTAAAAAAAAGAACCCGGATCAAAAGATCCGGATCAAGTTTAAGGGGGGCTTCTACCAAAGTAGAAGCACGATGAATAAAATTCACGCACGCTCTTATTAATATTTTATTAACATAATTTCAAGTAATTATTATTTTTTACTTGTTTTTTATTTTTATAAGTGCAGTTGTTCCGGTTCCTGGTGTTGAAGAGAGGGACACAGTGCCCCCGTGAAGGGAGACGATTTGTTGAGCTTTTGTGAGACCTAAACCA
>CAYGMA010000009.1:0-479 GCA_964351045.1 uncultured Holosporaceae bacterium
TTGTCTGTTTTTGGTACATTATCCAAAAGAAAGGGTGAGGTTACATGCATGGGTTTCTCTTTTTTTTGAGCTTAGCTCTTTTATTTTTTTCTTTAGGACTTTATTTTTTTTTAGCGATTCATAAAAAAGTTACTCCCCATCCTTTTTCCTGGTTTATTTGGACTGTAAGCACAGGTATTGTTGCTGCGGCACAATTTTATAGTCATGGTGGAGATGGCGCCTATGTTACTTTTTTTGCATCTTTTGGCTGCTTGAGTATTGCGGCGCTCTCTTTTAATAACTTTGAAGATGTGGATGTTTCAAAAAAAGACATTTTTGTTTTAGGTGTGGCTATTTTATCCTGCATTTTGTGGAATCTGACTGCTTCACCTCTTTACGCCGTTGTTTTAATTACAGTTGCAGATATTTTGGGTTATTATTCAACAGTAAAAAAAGCGTATCATAAACCTTATTCGGAATCGGCGCTTTATTACTACTTG
>CAYGMA010000009.1:489-3366 GCA_964351045.1 uncultured Holosporaceae bacterium
TATTTTAGATGTTGTGTCGGTCACAACGATTCTTTTTCCTATTAGCATGATTTTAGTGAATGGTGGAGTTGGGTTTCTTATATCAGTAAGACGTTTTGCGCTTGAAAATAAGCAAGCACTGTTGCCTAGTTAGGATGGCTTTTTCAGGAATCAGTCTTTTCCTTTTGATAAGTGCTCTTTGAGGCGGGACAAAGTGAATGTTCCGATGGCATAGGAAACGCCAACGTAAAACAGGAGCGCACAGCCAATACAGAAGAGGGTGACGATCCATTTCCAGCCAATGATAGAAGAGATGGTATATGCTATGAAAGGGTTTAGGAGGTAAAGGTATACTGCAAGAGCGATTGCAGTGATCAGCACACGTGGTAAGAATCGTTTGAATTTTTGATCAAGTTTTAAAAAGCCTTGCCGATGAAGAAAGATTCCCAAAAGAATCGCATTGAGGGCAGAAGAAATAGCGCTAGCGATTGCCATGCCAACCTGGTGATATGTCCAAATGAGGGAAATATTGAGGGCAAAATTTACCACAACAGAGATAATGGCAAGGACAACAGGGGTGCGTGTGTCTCCGCGTGAAAAGAAGCTGGTGCTCAAGACTTTTACCATCACATATGCAGGAAGACCAGAAACGAGCGCGACAAGAGTTGAGGCAGTGGGCCCTACGTAGCAGGCTTTGAATTTTCCATGAACATAAAAACTAGAAATCATTTCTTGGGCCATGAACATAAAAATAAGCATGATGGGAAGTGAGAAGAATAAAGCAAATTCCATGGATCTGTTTTGACTGATGGTGGCGTCTTCAAACCTTTCTTGGCGTAGTTGGCGTGACAGCATAGGAAGCAGGGCTGTACTTACAGCAGTTCCAATAATGCTAATGGGAAGCTGACTAAAGCGATCTGCAAACTTTAAATAAGAAAAACATTTTTCAGGAAGATAAGAAGACAGCATCATATCAATGATTAAGTTTACTTGAACCACACTGGCACCAAGAGCTGCGGGCATGAGTCTTCGGAAAAAGGTTGTTACTTTTGGAGAGAAGGTGGGAAATCTTAAACGAACCCGTATCCCGCCTGTTTGTGATGGAACAAAAACCCATAAAAATTGAGCAATACCGCATCCTAAAACACCAATTGCAAGGGCGCTTGCGGGTTGCGCCCCAAAATCAGCAGAAACAAGGAGTGCTGCAATAATGACAATGTTTCCAATAGCCGGGGAGGAGGCAGCTGCTACGAATTTTTCAACAGAGTTGAGCATGCCACTGAAAAAAGCTGTGAGCGAAATAAAGAGAAGAAAAGGAAAGGTGATGCGTGTGAATGAGATGGTGAGTGCTAATCGCTCGGGTTGATCTTTGAATCCAGGTAAAAACCAGGGCATGATGATCTCTGCGTTTAAAACAACAAGTAAGACTAAAAGAGATAAAAATCCAGCAAGCAGACTGAGAACAGATTCTGCAAAGCGACGTGCTTCTTCAGCCCCTTCTCCTGCTAACGTGCTGCTAAATATGGGAACAAAAGAAGCATTTAGAGCACCTTCTGCAAAAATGCGACGAAAAAAAGATGGAAAACTGATGGCATAATTGACAGCATCATTGGTGATGGAGGGACCAATGTAGTGAGCTTGAAGCCATTCTCTGACAAAACCTAGAAGCCGGCTTACGGCTGTGAAACTACCAACGGAAACAGCACTTCGAATAAGACGCATGGAACTCCTCTAATAAAAAGCTATGAGAAATTTTCTAACTTATTTTGACTAAAGGTGCAATGTAAGAACTTGTTTGACTGTGTTGTTTATTATAGGATGGGATTATTAATGGAGGCTGTTTTTATGAAGTATATCGTTCTTTTTTTTGGAATTTTAGGAGCTTTTGTAGGCTTTGATGTTTTTTCTGCGCCTGAGCAGGGGGCTGGAAAAGTTAATATAAGACCCTTTAAAGCACGCGTACCAAAAGGGCAGCCTGGTGCTGTGCTTCAAAGAAGTGACTCTAAAACAGGAAAAGAAAAAACAGAAGTTTTTCGGAGAAGTGATGGATCTAAATTTGTTCGAACTCATTTTAGGGGGGCAGGCGGTAGAGGATTTGTTAATGAGCAAGTCACTTATAATGCGGATGGTACTGTGCAAAGAAAAATTGTTCATAGAAAAGACACAAAAACAGGGAAAATAAGTAGACAATTGTATGTTCCCGGGGAGCAGGATGAGGAAGAAGGACAAGTTCGAAAAAGAGCAAAGGGTTTTGTTCCAGTTTTTGATGAGAGTGATGAATCAAGTGCGGTTTCTTCTCCTGATGGAAGTCGCCCTAGTTCAGGTATATCAAATGCAGGCTCAGATGCGAGTAGAGATGTAATGGATGAAGAGTCAGATGATGACGATGAGATGATCGGGAGCCGAAAACGAAAGCCTGGTAGTCGTGGGCGGTATGCTATCCTTGACTCTGATGATGATGATGACGATGATGAGTGGGCTCCGTTACAGCATCAAACTGCGATGACAAGTTCATCAAGTGCTTCTTCGAGCTCTATTTCAACAGGGGATCCTTTGGGAGATGAAGAGGATCCGTCTCTTGTTTTTGAACGAAAAATGGGAAGAACAGGTAAAGCTGTTCGTGACCAGAAACATGTTGATCCTAAGTATAGAAAGCTTAATCACAACGTTACTAATACTACAGCGAAGATAAAGCGAAGAGAAGAAAATGGAGATCCAAAGGGAGAGCTTCCTAACTTAAGAGGGGAATTAGAAGCCGCCAAGAGAGCGCGTTCTGAGTATGCTGAAGAAAAAAGACGCCAAAGAGAGCAAAATTTGAAACAGCATTTAGAGGCTGTTCGTGGGCGTGAAAGAAATAAAACTCCGAGGAGTCAAGCAGCGAGAAAAGTGCAAAATTCA
>CAYGMA010000009.1:3474-8766 GCA_964351045.1 uncultured Holosporaceae bacterium
GGTATTGAACGATTACTTAAAGACACTGAAAGTGCAAATTGAGCGTTATGAGACCGCTTCTGAGCCTCGTAAGTCTGAAAGTGCTGTGAAGCAGATAGAAAGGCTTTTGGGGCTGTTGGAAAAAAATAAGCAAACGTTTGATGATAATTTGGCGGACTATAAAGCAAAATATGGTAGTGAGCTTAAAGGGTATTCTTCGGATTATGAGGAATTGGTTGCTCGAGGGAAAGCGGTTCTTGAGGATTGGGAAAAGAGACTCGCTCAGAAATAGCGTGTGCCTTTTGAGAAAAAGAAGTTCTTACTTTTAATTTAAGAGAAAAATTCTTGTGCCGCGCACTTACTCCTTTATAAAGCAGCAAATATTTTTGAAAGCCTCTTTTCACATGTGTCGATAGATTGGTGCATCACTAAAGACATTTCTTTTGTGAGGCGCGCATAGGCTTTTTGGTAAAGAGTGTATTCTGTGTAAGATTGATCAATCTCTATGTTGTTGGCAGAAAATTGGAGATCTCTTACAACTTCAGCAATTTCACAAATATCTCCAGATAAAAGTTTTTTGTCGTAAATCGCTGTTTTTTGGCTCCAAATCATTTTGTATTTTTTACCAGGCTTGTTTAAAATCGCTAAGGCTTCTTTTATTTTTGCTTTGGTGCAAAGAGAACGAACACCGCGGCTCTCAAGGTTTTCAATAGGGATGCGTGCCAAGAAATTTGGGTTTTCAAAAGAGACCACCATAAAGCGGTGTGTTTGGCCAGAAATAGACATTTCTTCAAAAGATTTTACTTGACCAGTTCCATTTAGTGGATCGTGTACCCAACTTAGAAGCTTGAATTTCATTGTTCTCTCATAGTGTCGTTCTTCTTTCATATGGGGAGCAGGTTTGAAGAATTCAAGAGCCCTGAGGTAAGTAACGATTGCAACAGGAGGAAGGAGTTTGTATGGTTGCTGCATAATGATGTTTGAAAAGGACGTTTGAGGTGAAGTATTCTTATTTGGTTATCGTTGTTTTTTTAACGACGCTTTGGCAGATTTTATTTAAATGGCGTTCTGCTTCTTTGAAGCTTGATTGGGGGAACTCTTCTTCTTTGTTCTCTAAGCTGATGGGCGTGTTTCAAATTCTTTTGGATCCGTATATTTTCTTTGGATATGTGTGCTCTTTTGCAGCCTCTATTTTATGGATCTTTGCGCTAAAAAAACTTCCGTTAAGTTTTGCCTATCCATTTTTAGCCCTGCCTTTGGTTTTTGTTTTGATTTTGTCTCATTTCATATTTAATGAATCGATTTGCTTTTACAGAATTTTAGGGGCAACCCTGATTGTTGTAGGGACTGTTCTTATTGGGTTGAAAGCAGGTGTGTAAACAGTAATGCACCCCCTTTTTATTTTTCCCTAGAAATGGTATTGTGGGTGAAGTTTGTCTAACTAAGGATTAGCATGAAAAAAAGAAATCACCCTTTGTCGCCGCATTTGCAGATTTACAAGCCACAATTAACCTCTCTTTTATCCATCCTTCATCGCTTTACAGGAATAGGGTTGTCTATCGGATTTTTTCTTTTGATTGGTTTTTTATACGGCGTTACCGTGAATGAAAAGTTCTACGGATGTTTTATGAAAATCGCCGCAACCCTATGGGGTAAGCTTATTATTTTAGGGTTTGTTGGAGCGTTTTGGTATCACTTGTTCAATGGAATCCGCCATTTGTTTTGGGACGCAGGGTATAACTTAGAGCTGAAGGACGTTTATGCGTCAGGGTATTTTGTGATAACTATGACGATTCTTTTGACGCTCATCACAGCGTTATTATTTTGGGGGAAGCTGGTATGAAGAAGCATCAAGTTTTTGACCCTCTAAAACAGGCTAAAGGAATTGGATCTATGAAAAGTGGGGTGACCCATTGGTGGGGGCAGCGGGTGTCTTCAATTTTTTTAATCGTTTTAACGCTTTGGTTTTTATCCGCTTTTGTGGGGGATTTGCGTGAGGCGTCTCGTGAAGCGTTTCAACTTTGGTTGGCGCGTCCTTGGAATGCCATTTTGTTGAGTCTGTTGCTTGTGGTAGGAGGATATCATTCTTATCGAGGGCTTAGCGAAGTTATAGAAGATTATGTGCACACACCGCTCTTTAAGGTGGGTGCTGCATTATTTTTAAAATTCATGCACCTTTTTGGTGTAGCAAGTGGTTTGTTTTGTATTTTTAGGGCTTTTAAATTGTAAGAAACAAAACGAGTGGGAGGAAAATGAAAAAAATAGAGGGTGTTGTTTATCATCAGCATGATGTTGTAATTGTTGGCGCAGGAGGCGCTGGCCTGCGTGCTGCATTGGGGATGAGTGCTGCGGGATTTTCAACAGCCTGTGTGACAAAAGTTTTTCCCACGCGAAGCCATACGGTTGCTGCACAAGGAGGGATGAGTGCTGCGCTTGGAAATATGGGAGAGGATGATTGGCGCTTTCATTATTATGACACCATTAAAGGGTCTGATTGGCTCGGAGATCAAGACGCCATTGAATATTTATGCCGAAACGCCATTCCAGCCGTTCTAGAATTGGAACATTTTGGCGTGCCTTTTTCACGCACAGAAGAGGGCAAAATCTATCAGCGGCCTTTCGGGGGGCATACCATTCATAATGGAGGGGAGATGGCGCAGCGTGCGTGTGCAGCTGCCGACCGAACAGGGCACGCTATTTTGCATACGCTTTACCAGCAGTGTTTGAAGCATAAAACCCAGTTCTTTATTGAATATATTGCGTTGGATCTCATTATGGATGAGAGCGGGGCGTGTAAAGGGGTTGTTACCTGGAACCTTGAAGATGGAAAAATTCATGTCTTTCAAGCGCATCAAGTTGTTTTGGCCACGGGCGGTTATGGGCGTGCGTATTTTTCTTGTACAGGAGCCCATACATGCACTGGAGACGGAAATGCGTTGGCTTTGCGGGCGGGTGTTCCCTTGCAAGATATGGAGTTTGTTCAATTTCATCCTAGTGGTGTTTATGGTGCTGGGTGTTTAATCACAGAGGGTGCCCGCGGAGAAGGTGGCTATTTGACTAACTCAGAGGGTGAGCGTTTTATGGAACGGTATGCGCCGTCTGCAAAGGATCTCGCCTCTCGAGATGTTGTGAGCCGTGCCATCACTATTGAAATTCAAGAAGGCAGAGGTGTTGGGCCTGAAAAAGATCATGTTTATTTACATTTAGAACACTTGGATCCAGATATCTTGGCCCACCGTTTGCCGGGGATTTCTGAAACAGCTAAGATTTTTGCAGGAGTAGACGTTACCAAGGAGCCAATTCCTGTTTTGCCAACGGTGCATTACAATATGGGGGGTATCCCAACTAACTATCATGCAGAAGTGATTCGACCAACGGCAACTGATTCTGAGGCAGTGGTTCCAGGATTGATGGCTATTGGAGAGACAGCGTGTGTTTCTGTTCATGGTGCTAATCGATTGGGAACAAACTCTTTGGTTGATTTGGTGGTGTTTGGAAGAGCAGCTGCTCAACGAACGCAAGAAATTTTGAAGCCAGGAACAGCACATGATCCATTGCCTCGTGAGGCAGTTCAAAAAGGAATCGATCGCCTTGAGACACTGCGTCACCGAAAAGCAGGAAAAAGCGTGGCAGATGTACGCTTGAAAATGCAAAAAATGATGCAGCGTTATTGTGCTGTATTCCGGACAGCTGAAACGTTGAAAACCGGGGTGGAAGAAATACAAAAAGTTTTGAAAGAAGTTGCTGAGGTGGGTGTTCAGGATAAGTCGTTATTCTGGAATACAGACTTAGTTGAAGCTCTAGAATTGGAAAATTTAGCATTGCAAGCGCTGGTGACTGTTGTTGGAGCAGAAGCGCGAACAGAATCACGGGGTGCTCATGCACGGGAAGATTATCCGGAACGTGATGATGAAAAATGGATGAAACATACCGTGGCATTTGTGGATAAGAACAATGACGTGACGCTTACGTATCGCCCTGTTCATATGCATACCTTAACAGCAGATGTTGAAGTTATTCCCCCTGCTAAACGGGTGTATTAAAGGAGGCTCCAATGGTTGAATTTACCTTGCCAAAAAATTCTAGAGTGGTTCGCGGAAAAACATTTTCAAAACCAGCAGGGGTGGTTGTGTATCGCTATGATCCAGACGTGGATAAAACACCTCGGCTTGATACGTTTGAAGTTGATCTGCAGGCTTGCGGCCCTATGGTGCTAGACGTTATTATTTATATTAAGAACACCCTTGATTCCACGTTGACTTTTAGGCGGTCTTGTCGAGAGGGCGTGTGTGGAAGTTGTTCGATGAATGTGAATGGAACAAACACGTTAGCCTGCATAAAGCCTGTTGATGAGGTGAGTGGCGTGCTTAAAATTTATCCATTGCCCCATATGCCTATTCTAAAGGATTTGGTGCCAGATCTTTCTTTTCTATATGCGCAGTATGCGTCTATTGAACCATGGCTTAAAAATGAAACGCCTGCTCCTGGAAACAGAGAACGTTTGCAAAGTGTGGAAGATCGGGAGAAATTGGACGGTTTGTGGGAGTGTGTTTTGTGTTTTTGTTGCACCACAAGCTGCCCGAGCTATTGGTGGAATGGAGATAAATATTTAGGCCCTGCTGTTTTATTGCAAGCTTATCGGTGGTTGGTAGAGTCACGAGATGATGACACAGGCGAGCGTTTAGATACATTGGAAGATACCTATAAACTTTACCGGTGCCACACGATTATGAATTGCACAAACACATGTCCTAAAAACCTGAATCCGGGGAAAGCCATTTCTGAAATTAAAAAACTGGAAGCAGAGCGGGTTATTTGACACGAGATCTCTGAACCATTATGACAGTAGTCAACTACTAGGTACGGATTATGACTGAACAAATTATTAACGCACTTTTAGAGAAGCTCTCCGTTATGATGATGGTGGGTTTTTTAGGGACAGCGCCTTCAGATGAGGACGTTCAGCGTGTGGCCCAGCAGATAGAAAGCCGAAAAGTTGGAGGGGTTCTTTTATTAAAACGTAATGTTGAAAAAGGCCCTGAAGTTTTAAAGGATTTAACTGCTTTTTTAATGTCTAAGATGCCTCAAGAAACTGGCCCGCTTTTGGTTGCTATTGATGGGGAGGGTGGAAAAGTTCGGCGTTTAACAGAAGAAGATGGGTATATAGAACTGCCGAGCGCTAAAGTAATGGCCACAAAAAATGAAGAAGACTTTAATGCCTTGCTGCAGCCGTATATCAAGCAAATGACGGACCTGGGTATTAACTGGAATTTAGCACCAGTTGTGGATGTTGAAGTGGAAACAGAGCGTGGC
>CAYGMA010000009.1:8776-10562 GCA_964351045.1 uncultured Holosporaceae bacterium
CGTGGCTGTATTGGACGGTTGGAGCGGAGTTATTCCAGGGATTCGGATGTCGTGGTTCAGTTTGCAGAGAAAGTTTTTGCTGTTCATGCGAAGTTGGGTATTGCAACGTGCTTTAAACACTGGCCAGGGCTTGGCGCGGATAAAGGAAACACACATGATGGCATGACAGACTTAACAGAGGTTTGGGATAAAAAACGAGATGAAGAGCCGTTTAATAAATTGATCAGTGCGTTGAGAAAGCGGAACCCCCCTCGAAAGCTTGCAGTGATGACGGCTCATTCTGTGCACCGAGGAGTGGATGCAAAGGCGCCTAGCTTAACTTTTTCTCACAAAATGATTGCAGATCAACGGGCTAAGTGGGGCGTTGATAATTTGTTCATTAGTGATGATTTAGATATGGGCGCGTTGGATGCCTATGAGGTGGGAGAGAAAGTGGTTAAAGCTATTTTAGCTGGAAACGACGTGGTGATTTTATCCCAGTATCGAAATATTGATCCTGAAAAAGTAGATAAAGCGAGAGATTATGTCATTAATGTTTTGAAGAAAAATGATAAGGACGCACAGCAGCTCAAGAAGCGCATAGAAGACTCTTATGACCGGGTCATGGCTTTTAAACAGTCATGGTTTGGTGATATATCTGCTTAACTTTATCTGTTTATAACGTTTTCTCATGCGCTCTAGCGGCCTCTAAGTCTTGAGGTGTGTCGATGGAGATGGGGGGCTCGTCTTCTACAATGCCGACGCCAATTTTAAGATTTAAATCAAGTGCGCGAAGTTGTTCGAGTTTTTCTGTTTGTTCCAGATAAGTTGGGGCAGCCTTCACAAAACAGTCTAATGCTTCGAAACGAAATGCATAAAGACCAATATGGTGATAATAGGTTGGTGCATTGCAAGGAATAGGGGCGCGTGAGAAATAATGAGCGTGTCCATATGTGGGATCTTGGGTGTTTGGTGAAAACGCTACTTTAACGGTTGCTGGATTTGTTATTTCTTCTTTTTGTGTGATAGGGGCAGCTAGTGTTGAGATGTCGAATTGAGAAGAGTTTTCTAAAAGAGCCGCAGCTTTTGATAGATAAATTGGGTTAATAAACGGTAAATCTCCTTGGAGATTGATAATAATAGACTCAGGGTGATCAAGCTGCAGGGCTTTAACAGCGGCATAAACACGGTCTGTTCCGCTGGGAAGGTGTGGATCTGTTATGACTGCTGTGCCGCCAGCTTGCTCAACAAGCGTTTTGATTTCTTCGCCACAACACGCAACAACGGCTTGGTCGCAGGAGGCTTTTTGCGCTTGATGAAGCATCCATTCAATCATGGTTTTAGAGCCAATTTTTGCCAAGGGCTTATTTGGTAAGCGTGAGGAGGCAAGACGGGCAGGAATAACGATAATTTTCTTCATGATTTTCCTAAAAATTATTTGGAGATTATAGCATATATTGCTACCCTTCGTTAGAGGGATTATTATTATGAATTTAGAAAGAGGAAATAGACTTTTTGCTGCAGTTCTTATTGCACTATTGGTGTGGCTTTTAGCGGCTATTGTTTCTGAAATCCTGGTGACTCCTCACACGCTTAAACAGAGTGTTTATAAAATTGAGGTGCCCGACGGGGACAAGCACCCAATGGCTGAAAAACCGGCAGAAGGCCCAGAATCTATTGATCCTTTGATGGGAGAGGCTGATGTTCAAAAAGGGCACAAACTTACAAAGCAATGTGTTCAGTGCCACTCTTTTGACCAAAGAGGGCGCAATAAGATTGGGCCAAATCTTTGGGGTATCGTTGGGGC
>CAYGMA010000009.1:10572-15677 GCA_964351045.1 uncultured Holosporaceae bacterium
TACTCTAAGGGAGCAAAAGCCCTTTCTTCTAAAACCTGGACACGAGAGGCTTTAAATCACTTTCTTTATAAGCCACGCAAATATATGCCTGGAACAAAAATGTCTTATGTTGGATTGAAAAAAGCAAAAGATAGAGCAAACTTGATTGCCTATCTTGAAACATTGTCTTGAGTTAAAAAGGAATTTTTTTCTTCGGATATTTAAATAACTGGTTCAGTTTGGTTTGGTGGAGTTAAAAATGAAAAGAAGCGTTATTGTTTTTTTATGTGTGTGTGCTTTTTTGTGTCAAGCGACGCCCCAAAAAACAATTTTTCAATTAAAGGGTTTTATTGCCCCTAAATATGAAACGGCAGATCGTTTGTCTTATGTTTCTTCTGAGGTAAAAAAAGGGGGGGTATTTAGCTCGGCTATTGCAAAAGTCGATTTTAATACATTTAATCCTTATCTTTTTTTGGGGTGGCCCGCAGAAGGTTCTGAGCGTCTTTATGCAACGCTTATGTTTCAACCTTTGGATGATGTGACAAATTTGTATGCTTATGGTGCTGAGTCTTATGAGCAAGGGCCAGGGTTTGTTCGATTTAAACTGAGAGATGGTATTACATTTGAGGATGGATCTCCGATTACAGCAGAAGATGTTGCGTATGGATTTCAGTTATTAAAACAAAAAGGAAAGAAAGACCTCCAAGTTTTGTTTAATCCCATTTCTGTGGACGTGGTTTCAGAAAATGAGGTGGTTTTTAAAGCGCCCTCTCTTACAAAAAAACAACTATTTTATTTAGCGTTATTACCGCTTTTGAAAAAAGTTGATGAGAAGGAGCTGTGTGCTTTGAAAAAGCCGCTTGCAAGTGGGGCGTATCGAGTGGAGTCTTTTAAGAAAAATCACCATGTTTCTTATCAGCGGGTGCCAAACTGGTGGGGAGAAACATTATGGATGCATAAGAACCGGCATAACTTTGATCACGTAAAGTTTTTTTATATTCCAAATGAAGAAATCAGTTTTCAGGCTTTTAAGAAAAAAGCTTACTTAGTGCGCCGGGAACTGAATAGTCAGTGGTGGCATAACCGGTATGGATTTTCGGAAAAAAAGAAGGACTTAAAAAGATTTAGTATTCATACAAATAACCAACAGAAAGTGGGCGGTGTTTTTTTTAATACCAAAAATTCTTTGTTGAAAATGCCTGAAACACGGCGGATATTAAGAAGCTTGTTTGATTTTAAAACGTTAAATCAAAGTTGCTATTTTAATGCCTTTCAATATAAGCCTACATTCTTTTGGGATCTATTTTGGATCAATTATCGCAAAACGCATCAAGGGAAAATTCAGGAGTTAATCCAGAAAAGTGGAGCTTCTAGACAGGTGGATTTTGGAGGAAATACAGAAGAGCTTGCGTCTGTTGATGGGGCAAAAAAGGCGCTGGAAAAACAGGGATGGGTTTTAAAAGGCGGGGCTTTAACGCATGAAAAAACAGGAAAGAAAGCGACACTTCTGATTGTTGCATTGATCCCTTATTATAAGAATGTGTTGCAGGGATGGGTTCAGAAGCTTCGGTTTTTGGGAATCGATGCACGCATTAAGATGACGACGCCAGGAGAATATTTTAAACGTCTGCAAACACACGCATATGATGTTTTAGCTGTTCATGGTCTTTCTTTTTTTGATCTGGCTGAAGGGGTTGACTCTTTATGGCAGGATGCCCGCACTGGACAAGGATATGCTTTGAGCCAAGTGACAGAAGATAACGTGTTGGGGTCGCTTATTCACAAGATGAAAAGTGCTCAAACGGAAGAGTCTGAAACCCTCACTATGGAGGCTGTTGATACCTGGACGTATGATCAGGCTTATTTTATGCCCATGTGGGTGCGTCCGTCTCTTTATATGGCGTCTTGGGGGAAATACGTTGTGCCCGAAAGCCCACAGGGACAAGCTGATTATGACAACTGGTCTGTGGGAGCTTAAAAAAAGGAATGCATAAAACAGAAAAACAGGCGTCTTTTTATTTTAGAAATGGGCTGTGGCTTGTTCTGACCCTGTTTTTTGTGAGTTTCTTAAATTTTACATTGGCGCAATATGTCCCGGTTAACCCAGAGGATGGCTTTTCTGCGTACACGCTTGAGGAAAGGGCCGTGTATTATCAGAGTCAAGAGACCAAGGAAAAACCGTCTTTTCTAAAAAGGTATGTTTCTTTTATGGGGCGTTATCTACATGGGGATTTTGGATGGAGTCAGACGCATGATGAGCCGGTTCTTTCTGTTCTTAAAAAGCCTTTTCTGCTTTCGTTGTCTTTATCGTTAGTAACATTGCTTCTGAGTTATTTAGGAGGATACCTTTTTGCAGGGTTTTATTTTATGAGCTCTCAAAGACGGAAAGAGTTTTTATATGCTGGAATGGCCGTGTTTCAAGCCCTTCCAAAGTTATTGGTGGCAATGGTTTTAATTCTTTTGTTTGCGAGTGATGTGGGTGTGAATTGGTTTCCTTTTTATGGTTTTGAGGAAAATAGTGCCCAAAAGACTTCTGCTTGGAGTGAGGTGGTGCATTTTTTTTATTCTTTAACGTTACCTATTTTGACATTGATGATGGCGTATGTTCCGAAGGTGTTTTTGTATTTTGTTGGGTTAATGCAGAAAGATAAAGAAGCGTGGAATTTTTTGCGGAGCCGTGGGTTGTCTGAGGGGCAGATTTATTTTGGATTTCAAGGCCCTAAGTTGCTGAAAACATTGGTATGGCGGTTTGCAAATGACTTGGTTTTTTTATTGTTTTCTTATGGGTTTATTGTTGAGATTGCATTTTCTTTGCCTGGGATGGGGTATTTGGGATATCAGGCCATTACATCTGGAGACCATGATCTTTATATTGGTATTTTTTTCTTATTCGCATTAATTAATTTAGCGTTAAACGGGCTTATGCAGTTGGTGACGTTTTTGGTAAGAGGGAGATAGAAAAATGCGGAAGTTTTTTCAGTATTTTTATATTCCTCTTTTGATGGGGCTCTGCTTTCTTGGGGTTCAGTATTTTTCTTTGGATGCGTTGGGAGATGTTGCTGTTCATCCAAGTGCACCCAGCTGGCAACATTGGCTCGGAACAACGACAATAGGACAAAATGTTTTGGCTATTTTGTGTGTGAGTATTATGAAAACATTTGTTTTTTTATTTGTTTTTGTGTGGTGTCTTTTTATTCTTTCCATTTTGATCGGCGTGCTTTTTGGATATTACGCAAGGTTAATGAAATGGGTTCCTTTGGAACGTGTGATAGAGATTTTCAATGGTATTCCTCTTCTCATGTTATTGGTTATTTTGGGGTATTATCAATGGCTTTCATGGAGTGTTTTTCTTGGGCTTGTTTTACTTTTTAAATGGACCTATACAGCCCAGATATCACGCGGGCTTTGCTATGAAATAAGCCAAAAACCCTATGTGAAACAGGCTAGGATTTTAGGGTTTTCAGATTGGGCGGTTTTGCGGTTTTATTTGTTTCCGAGGGTTTTTAAACTATTGATTCCAAAAATTCCTGTGCTTGCTATTGCTCTTTTTAATTACATAACGCTTTTGGACTTTTTAGGATATTCAGTGATCGGAGAGCAGTCATCTTTAGGTGGGTTGATTGCGGAAGGACGAGAAAACTTATTTGCTCCTTGGATTCTTTTATCGGGTCTTTTTGGTGTTATGCTTGTTTTAGTCCCTTTTATTTTTATGAGCTATAAAGCTGTTCATCAAAAGGAAATTCAGCAAAGAGGTCAGGATGTCTAAAAGCAAAAACTCTTTGACCCCTTTGGTTCAGCTGCATCATTTGACAGCATGGTACGAAGGCACAACTTTAGAGAACAGGGTTTCTTTGTTTTCTCAGGCGTCTTTAACGTTGATGCCTGGAAAGTTTTATGGACTTTGGGCGGAAAATGGTATGGGAAAAACGTCTTTATGTCATTTTTTGCTTGGCTTAAAACCAGCGCAAGAACTGTCTTTAACGGTAGGCGGTTTTTCTTTTACAGGTCAGGTTAACGCTGGATGGAGGGCATTGCTTGCAGAAGATGTTTTTTATGTGCCGAGCCACCAAGAGCAAGATACCGTTGCTGCTTTTAAACGGTTTCTTTTAAAAAAATTAAGGAAAGAAGAGGCAAAAAATCCGGATAGATTTTCAGAAGTGCTTGATCATCTCGGTGTTTCTTTAGAAGAAAATTTGCACATAAAACTTTTAATGATTGTATTGGCTTTAGCCTCTCCAAGAAAATGGATTTTGTTGGATGAACCTTTTTATGAGTTAGAAGAATGCCTCCAAGAAAGAGTCATAACTCTTTTAAAGGAGTGGGTTAAAACTGAGCAAACATGTGTTCTTTTGATCTCTCATCAGCGATCTGTTTTGATGCAGTGTGAAGACCTTTTTACGATTGAAGATCAAAAAATTGTGCCCGTGAAGCTTTCTCATATTTCTAAGTTTAAGGCCCAGAGTTTTGGGCGAAAAAAACATGCACTAAAGAGTTCAACGCAGAATGCACAGGACGTTTTAAGAGTTGAAGATTTTTCCTATAAGAGTGCATTAAGCTCAGGAAGTGAAACAGTTTCTTTTTTTGTAGGAGTTGGGCAGCGCTTGGTTTTTTCTTGTGAAGACGCGCACGAATGGTTTGACCCTTTTATCCAGTTGATGCAGGATTCTTATCAGAAAAAACGGGTCCTCAAGTCAGCGTGTGAGGGGCGTGTTTTTTTTAAAGGGCAATCGATCTTTTCTCAAAAACGGTCACCTACAGAGGTATTGTTTTTAGATAAAGCAACTCATACCTTTAGCCCAGATGTGACGTTTCGAGTCTTTTTTAACACCTTATTTCATTCTATAGAGGTGGATCAGGCAGAGGAAAAACTTGATGAATTTTTTACGTTTGTTGAGGTGCCAGAAACGGTGCTTTAGCGAACGATTTCACAGGTGTCTCATGGACAAGGGCAAAAGCTCATGCTTATTATCGCGTTTCTTATTCGGCCCCAGCTTTTGATTTTAAGGCAGCCTACCAATGGACTTGATTTTAAAAGTGTTGAAAAAGCAAATAAATGTTTACACGCTTTGGAGCAAGAAGGAAGCGCACTTCTGATTGTAAGTGATGAAAAGGCGTTGCACAATTAG
>CAYGMA010000010.1:0-10589 GCA_964351045.1 uncultured Holosporaceae bacterium
TGAGATAACATGCCATCATCTCCCTGCCCTTTCACACCAATTTTCGCAAGCCACTTCAGAGCCGTTAAGTCAGGCCGCAACTCTGACAAACCAGGTCGCTTTAAAGAACCTGCTAATGTAATATGGGTAACCTGCTCTTTCTTTAAGGTTTTAAGAATCTGACCAATAGCCCCCAAACGGCAGACATGATGTGGGTGCGCTTCATACCAAGGATCTTGAACTTGCCCTTGAAGTACAATTAATACGTAGTCTTGGCCTTTTTTCTGACACGCCTCAGTTAAGGAAATAGGCAGACTTCCGTTGCCACAAATTATACCGATTTTGTCTCGGGCATGCATATGGATCTTGGAGCCTCTTTTTGAATAAATTCAACAATGTTGTTGATTAAAGGATTCGCTGTATACTTCTCAGCGACAAACTGGATGCGCTCTGAAAAGCTTCCTTCATCCGCAAAAAGCAATCGATAAACAAAGCGTAATTCATCAATGGTTTCACGGTTAAATCCACGCCTTTTCAGTCCAACAAGGTTTAAGCCTTTCAAGCTTGCTCTATTGCCAAACGCAGATGCATAAGGAATCACATCATTCTCAACACCTGAGACACCACCAATAAAGGCATGATCTCCAATGCGCACAAACTGATGAACGCCCGTCAAACCACCCACATTTACATAATCTCCTAAAATACAGTGCCCCCCAAGTGCCACATTATTGGTTAAGATAACGTTGTCTCCAATCTGGCAATCATGCCCAATATGAGCCCCTACCATAAAGAAACAGTTATTACCAATAGTGGTTTTATTTCCCCACTTTGGTGTTCCAGGATTGATAGTCACATGCTCCCGGATAATTGTTTTTTCCCCAACAATTAATTCGCTATTAGAATCAAATTCATCCTTAATAAATTGAGGCGGCGTTCCTAAACAGGCAAACGGAAAAATTTCCGAACCTTTTCCAACAACAACATTACCTTGAATAATTACATGCCCGTGGACTTTCACTCCTTCACCCAAAACAGCCCCTGAACTCACATGGCTATAAGGACCAACGCTCACATCTTGTGCAAGCTGTGCTCCTGGCTCAATGATAGCAGTAGGGTGAACAAGTGGATGGCTCATGAAGGGGCCTTTTCTGCAATCATGGCTTTATATTCTGCTTCCGCATAAAGCTCTCCATCCACATAAGCTTGCCCCTTAAAGCTCCAAACCATGCGGCGATTCTGCAAGTTTTTAACGCGCAGTTCCACGGTATGCCCCGGTAAAACGGGTTTGATAAAACGTGTGCTCGCAATAGACATAAAATAAACAACAGCTTTCTCAGGATTAAAGTTTGAGTTTTCCTGAAGCAAGCTATACATCACCAAAGTAGCAGATGTTTGCGCTAACGCCTCAACAATTAAGACACCTGGCATGATCGGCTTTTCTGGAAAGTGTCCTTGAAAAAACCATTCATTAATAGTGACGTTTTTTTTACCCACCGCTTCATCATTCAATGCCACAATATCAATGCTATCCAAAAGTAGCATAGGATATCGATGAGGGATTAATTTAGTAATATCTTCATAATAGAGAATGGTTTTATCTGTCATTCGTTTCTATCCTTTTCTAGTCACACGGTTCAAATACGCACACTGACGCCGCCATTGCTGAACAGGCACCGCTGGTGATCCCCCAATAATTTCTTCATCTGGGAACGATCTCATGACACCACTTTGTGCTGCCACCTGAACTTTCTTTCCTAAGGTCACATGATCTGAAAGCCCCACTTGCCCACCAAGCGCACTATAATCACCTATCACACAACTTCCAGAAATACCCACTTGAGAAACAATGATACATCCGCGCCCAATTTTCACACCATGTGCAATTTGAACCAAGTTATCAATGCGTGTTCCAGCGCCGATCACTGTATCATCCAAAACCCCTCTGTCAATAGAGGTGTTAGCCCCAATAGAAACATTTTCTTCTATGATCACTCGACCTAACTGAGGCATATCAACCGGAATACCGTCATCCATCATAAATCCAAACCCAGCTTGGCCTATTGCCGAACCATTCAGCACAGAGCATGCATCACCAATATGCGCACATTGGATCACCACATTTGAATGGATAGTGCACCCAGCGCCAATTTTAACGCCTGTTCCTAAAACAGCATTTGGCCCAATAAAGCTTTCTTCACCCACACTCACGTGCGCACCAATATAAGCCCCGGGAGAAATTTGTGCCGTTTTAGCTATTTTAGCGGTTGGATGAATTGCTGTCTCTTGAACAGCGAGAGGGTTAACCCAGTTTGGAAAAAGTTGGTGCGCTATCTTTGCAAAATGAACGTAAGGATGATCAGACCAAATACGTGTTCCAGAAAAAGAAGAAAGCTTCTCCTGATGCTCTTTTTTCAAAAAGCATACAGATGCTTGCGTCTCAGGGCATCCGTTTTTGAAAAACTTTGGATCAAAAAAAACAAGACCACCTGGCTGGGCTAACTGAAACAGCCCAACATCTGAAATTTTTTCAGCCCCGTTTCCATCAAACTGCAACCCAAATTCATCACAAATCTGTTGAACTGTTATTTCTTTAGAAAGGGGGAAAAATGCCGTATCAACCATGTGTCACCTTTGGAAGCGCAGAAAAAATCATCTCACTTTTCTCTGATAATTTTTTTGCCACAGACTCTGTATAGTCTAAGGCTTCAGTATGATATAAAGTCAGCCCCTTCGGCAACATAATATCTAATTTTTTTTCTAAAGAAACATCTTTTAAAACGGTTGAAAGTGCTTGTGAGAACTTCACCTCCAACTCAGACAAACTTTTTTGAAGTTCATTTCTTTTAGACTCCTCTTTTCTCAACGTTTCTTTTACACGCTGCTCGAATTCCTGGACCTTAACTTGTAATTTTTGGGCAAACGCTTCTTTTTCTTGCCCAGTTGGCAATTGAGTCTTAAGGGTTTCGATTTCCTTTTTTTCCAACCGAAGCTGATTTTCAATTTCAGAAAACTCCTTGCGAAGGCTTTCTCCTATTTTATTCAAATGGTTCTCTATTTTTTGTTTGTAAGGAGCTTGAATTTTTTGAATATCTACCACACCAACTCTAAGGGTTCCCTCTCCTGCAGCAAGAAAAGCTGAAAAAAGAGTCAGGCCAACAAAAAAGCTTTTAAAACCATATCCTTTATGTTTTTTCTGTGTCAAATCACATGACTCCTTTTTTAAAAACGAGATGATCCCATGCTGAAGATAATAGCCCGACGTTCATCTCCTTTAGCATGCGTCAGAACATGTCCATAATCAATGGTAATCACACCCATTGGAGACGCCCAACTAATACCAGCACCAACAGATGACCGGATTTTTTTGCTGTTATAAACGCCAATTTGAGACGTTGGGTTCCTACTATTATATGCACTAACACGTTTACCAATTTTACGATCCCAAAGAGACCCGGCATCTGCAAACACGTGCCCACTGACCGCTAAATCTTCTGGAAGACCAAGAGGGAAATTCACCTGAGCAGAGACAAGAACACTTGTATCCCCCCCCAAAGAAGACTCATCATAACTGTTTCGGTTTCCAGCAGACGCGCCATATCCATGAGGACCCACACCACTATAGTCAAATCCACGTAAAGAGGTCCCCCCCATCATGAATTTATCATTCACCCGAATGCTTTTACCTCCGATTTCATTCATCATTCCCGCTTGCGCATGAACTTCAAGAATCACACGCTCAGTTAGCTTTTGATAAAAGGCCCCAGAAAGGATGTTCTTAAGGTATTTCACTTTTCCACCCACGCCCGCATATTCATTAGAGAGCGTAATGGAGAATCCATCTGTTGGCTTCAAACGGTTATCCCGATAATCCAAAGAAATTTCATGACCAACTGCAGAAGTTATAAATTTCCCTTTATCTTGAGCAATAAGAGGGAAAACACCGGTTCCTGGCGTTCCAACAATATCTCTAGAAATCTGATAATTCCATCGCTGAATCAAATGCTCCGTCAAGAAGTAACTCACCCATGTCCGTGTTCCTAAACTTTGCTCGTTATAAGAAGAGTCAGAATCCCGGTTAACTTTCATCCAGAAAGCCCCGACGCCCCAAGCAAGATTACGACCAAACAAATAAGGGTTCATAAAGTCTGCTGAAAGGGATTTACGTCGTTTTGCCATTTCCAGCGCTGTTGACAATTCATATGCACGCCCAAATAAATTACGCTCAGCCACACGAATAATCCCCAACGGCCCATCAGCTGTAGCAAATCCGATACTAAAGTTAATATCTCCTGTTGATTGTTCAGTGACTGAAACATCTGCATCAACCACGCCTTCTTTTCCAGCCACCTGCTTCTTCGTGATTTTAACATCTTTAAAGAAGCCTAAGTAGTTGAGCTTTTTTTCAGAGTTTCTTAATTTGCTGAAGTTTAGAGGATCTCCTTCTGCAAAGGAAAGCTCTCGCCGAATCACCTCATCAACTGTCCGAATATTTCCTGAAATATTAATTTCATTAATAAAAAGCCGCGGGCCAGGCTTCACAATGAAAGTAACCCCCATACGCTTTTCTTTTTCATCCACCTGGCTGGTAGGAACAACTTCCACAAATGAATACCCCTGTTTACTCACCGCATCAGTAATATCTTCAATAGCTGTTTCAATAAGCTCAGCAGAGTGCCAGTCGCCTTCTTTGATGTTAAGAGCATCCTCAATAACCTGTGTATCTAGGCCTCGGATTTGATTTTCAATTTTCAGCGCACCAAACTTATAACGCCCCCCTTCCTCTAAGTTGAAGGTGATAACAAATCCTTTATAATCTGGCATTAATTCCGCTGTAACAGAAAAAATACGAAAATCAACATACCCTCTATTTAAATAGAAGTTCCGCAGTTTTTCCCGATCTAATTGCAACTTATCTGAATCAAAAAAATCATCCTGTGAGAAAAATTTCCACCAGGCGCTTTCTTTCGTGCTAATAACCGATGCTAAATCCCAATCTGACACAACTTTATTACCCACAAAGTTAATGGCCGCTATTTTTGTTGGATCTCCTTCTTCAATTTCGAACACAACATCCACACGGTTATGGGCGCGCTTAATAATTTTAGGCAAGACCCGGGCACTAAAAAAGCCTTTCGCTCTGTAAATAGCCAAAAGACGTTGCACCTCATATTTAATTTTTTCTTCCGAATAAATGCCTCGAGGCGCGATCTTCATTTTTGTCTTCAGCACCTTCTCCCGAACACCTGAATGTCCCTCAAAAGCAATTTCATTAATGGTTGGATGCTCTTGAACTGTCACAACAAGTGTGTTGCCTTTTACATCAAAAGATAAATCCCTAAAAAGCCCTGTTTGAAAAAGCTTCTTAATCTTATTGTTTAAAAGAGAATCTGACACCAACTGCCCAGAGCGAATATCTAAAACATCCTTAATATAAGCCGGATCAAGTCGCACATTTCCAGAAACGTCTACTGTCTCAATTGTATAATTTGAGAAAGCCGGAAAACTCCCCATTAGGGTCATAATAAAAAAGCTTAACAAAAAAGGGGCGGTTTTTTTTGATATCATCATCTCTCCTTAAAAAAAATTATAGGGGGCTAAAAAAAGTTTAGAAAAAACTTAAAATCTTCTCGATAACCCCGAAACGCTTAAAGTCATTCCAGTGTGCATATATCATAAGAGCTAGCAAGAAATAAAGCCCCACTCGAAAAGCCAGCTCTTGCAGTTTCTCAGAAACAGGCCGTCCTTGAATCCACTCGATCGCACAAAAAAGAACATGCCCCCCATCCAACACGGGAATCGGTAAAAGGTTTAAAACACCCAAGCTTACAGACAACACAGCCATAAACTCAAACAATTGAACAAGTCCATGATCCCAGAAATCTTTTGCTCCTTTTGCAATAGAGAACAATCCTCCCAATTGCGCAGGGCTTTGAGATCCTGTAACCATTCCAACCAAACCATTTAAAATACGACTAATCAAATCACCTGTATACGTGATAGCTTCACCAATGCCATTCGTTAATCCATATTTTTGAACAGGCGGGCTAATGCCAAGCCCCCGAACTGGAACACTCGTATCATCTAGCTGTTGGGGCTGCGTCACTAAGTCCAACGGTGCCCCATCACGCTCTAAAGAAACCACCATTTTATCAGCCGCATTTTCATGAACAACTTTCATAATGTCGCGAAAATTTTCAATCACATACTCCGACGTTGTATGATCCTTCTTTAAAATAGTGATTTTCTTAATCACATCACCTTCTTGAAATCCGCTTTTCTCTGCAGCACTTCCAGGAACGATTCCCCCCACTTGAGGCCACAGTTCTTTTTTGCCATCTGTTGTAAAAACAATCGCAAAAAGAACAATAGCGGTTAAAAAATTAGCAATGGGCCCTGCAATAGAGATAAGAATTTTCTGCCATGGCTTTTTATGATGCATCATCACAGATTGATCTTCTTTTTTTGCACCAGCTAAAGCCTTCGCATCCGGTTTGCTTGATGCGTCTGAATCTCCTGCCATTTTAACGAATCCACCCAAAGGAATCGCACAAACTTTCCAACGCGTACCAGCTTTATCATTAAAGCCAAAAAGCTCTGGTCCAAATCCAAGAGAAAAGTCAGTGATTTTCACCCCATTCCAACGCGCCACCAAGTAATGGCCTAGCTCATGCAGTACAACAATGACAGAAAGCACCACAAGAAAGGGAAGAATGTAAGGTAAAAGATCTAAAAGGGGTTGAATGACTGACATCGCATAATCTCCATATTAAAAGTCTAAATGACCTTAATTCAAAATGCCTTCATTCTCAAGAAAAACCGACACCCCTGTTGCATCAGGAATCGTATTCATGAAAAATTTAGGCTCTAAAAAAACAAGAAACGCCAAAAAAGGAAAGGTCGCAAAGAATCCATCCAACCGATCCAACAACCCTCCATGCCCAGGAATCAAGGCACCACTATCTTTCATACCATGATATCGTTTAATTCCCGACTCAAACAAATCGCCTAAGGTTGAAATAATGCCCAACAATCCACTTGTAATCAGAAACAAATAAAGAGGCATATCAAATCCGTTTAACGTGAAGTAAAACCAACTGCCTCCCATAACAAAAAAAAGCCCCCCAAATACGCCGGCCCATGTTTTCTTAGGGCTAATCGTTGGGGCAAGTTTATACCCCCCAATAAACTTCCCAAAGACATACCCACCAACATCATTGGCAATCACCACTAACACACCCCAAATCAGGATATAAATATACTTATCAAAGGTTGTAATCAGCGCTAAACACGCTCCCACAGGCAAGCCAATATAAAGGAGACCAAGCCCCATCCAAAAAAAGCCTCTCCGCCACGTCAACCAGCTCATAAACATGCTAACCGCACACGCTAAAAATAACCATGCAAACCCTGCATAAACGTAACCAAAATAAATTTGAATCATCGCTAAAAAAAGAGAGAAGATCATAAAGCGCGTCGCCCGTTTTTTCTGCGTAACCCGTGTGAGAGAACACCATTCCGCACTCGCCATCAAAATAATTCCAGCAAGAAGCAACTCTAAACCAACAGCGCCGAAAAATAACGCTGCCCCAATAATAAACAATAGAATAAAACTTGATAAAAACCGCTTCACACAAATGCGCCCAATCAAACTAGAGTTGCTCAGAAATTTTCCCATATCGTCTTTCTGTCTTTTGATAGTTTTTTAAAACAGCATGCAAATCTTTCACAGAAAACTCTGGCCAGTACTTTTCCACAAAAGCCCATTCACTATAAATAGACTGCCACGTTAAAAAGTTACTGGTTCGATGCACGCCACTGGTTCGTATAATTAAGTCAGGATCTGGCAAGTCTCGCGTATACATTACTTGAGAGAGCGCCTTTTCATCAATATCCTCAACCTTTAGTTTCCCATCTTGCACTTGCTGTGCTAACGCCTGAGCCGCCTGAGCAATTTCTTGGCGCCCTCCGTAGCTCAAAGCAATAGTAAAATGAAAATCCTCTAAATGCGCTGTGTCTTCTTCTGCTTTTTTTATCTGTTCCTTAAGAGGCTCTGAAACCCGCGTCAAATCCCCAATAAAACGAAGACGCACGCGCCGCTTCACAAAATCTTTGACTTGGTTTTTCAGGCTTTCCTGTAAAATTTGCATTAAAGCCGAAACTTCTTCTTTTGGACGCAGCCAATTTTCAGAAGAAAACGCATAAACAGTGAGATACTTTATCCCCAACCGTTGTACTTCTTCACCAATACGTTCGAGTGTTTTTTTTCCTTGATGGTGCCCTGCGATACGAGGCAATCCACGTTTCTTAGCCCACCGACCATTCCCATCCAGAATAATGCCTACATGACACGGCAGCTCTTTTGATCCACCCTTTAAAGCATCATCAAGATCAGAAGGATCAGACCTGCATAATATCTTTTTCTTTAACAGCGAGAAGGTCATCTATTTTCTTTATAAATTCATCCGTGTGTTTCTGAACACCTTGAGTGAAGCTATGCGCTTCATCTTTTGAAATGTCCCCTTCTTTTTCCATTGCCTTAATATCATCCATCGCGTCCCGGCGCACATTTCGAATCGCAACACGTGCAGTCTCAGCATATTTCCCAGAAATTTTCACCAACTCACGACGACGCTCTTCATTTAAATCAGGCAAGTGAATGCGCATTGTTTCTCCATCCACAAGGGGATTTAACCCAAGATCAGAGTCTAAAATAGCCTTCTCAACCGCTTTCGTCATAGATTTATCCCATACCTGAACTGAAAGAGTCCGAGATTCTGGAACTGAAATGGTCGCAACCTGATTAATGGGAGAAAGAGATCCATAAAAATCTACTTTTATTTGATCCAACAAGTTTGCACTGGCACGGCCTGTTCTTAAAGACCCCAGTTCTTTTTTGAAAGCTTCTAACGTTTTTTCCATTCTTGCTTTCAAGTCAGTATAATCATACGACATGCTGTTTCTCCTATGAAATCAATGTATATGCAACCGTTGAGTCATTCTGCACGATTTTTAAAATGTTCTCAATGGGTAATAGTGAAAATACAATAACCTTCAGCTGATTTTCCATCCCCAAAACAAAGGCTGTTTGGTCCATGGCTTCAAGTCGGTTGTCTAAAATATGCTGATACGTCACTGATGAAAAGTGCTGCGCATCTTGGTGAACGGACGGATCTTTATCAAAAATCCCTGGAAACTTAGTTGCTTTAAATAAATAGTCACACTTCATTTCCAGTGCCCGCACCACAGCGCAGGTATCTGTTGTAAAGTAAGGCGCCCCCAAACCACCGACAAAAATCAAGGCCTTTCCATCGCGAACATACTGATCACACCGATGAAACTGAAATCCCTGCACCAAATCCCCATAAGGGTCATTGGAAACTAAAACAGACTCCAGCCCGATTGTTGCAAGCGCATCTTGCAAAGCAATACCATTCATCACAGTTGCAAGCATACCAATATGATCTGCTCCAACTCGGCTTACTTGGTGGCTAATGTTTTGACGCCCTCGGAAAAAGTTTCCGCCCCCAACAACCAAACACACTTCATACCCAAGGTCATGAAGCTGCTTTAAAACAGATGAAACAGAAGAAAGCGTTTCCGGATCAAAACCAGATTGATGAGAGCCTTTTAAAACTTCTCCAGAAATTTTAACAAGAATCCGTTTGTTGGGACTATGAAAATCAGGCCTCGCTTCCATAAATATTGCCTCCTAAGAGACAATACTGGAAACTTCGGCTGCAAAATCACCTGTTTCTTTTTCGATGCCTTCACCCAACTCAAAGCGCTCAAAGCCCACCAATTTGATAGGCGAGCCAAGATCTTTTTCAGCCTGAGCAATCACATCTTTAACAGCTGTTTTACCATCAATCATATACGTTTGTTCCAACAAAACAATTTCTTGGAAATACTTATTGATGCGGCCTTCAACCATTTTTCAACAACAGCTTCTGGCTTTCCTGACTCAAGTGCACTTTGCTTAAATACAGCCCGTTCTTTTTCAACAAGCTCTTCAGAAACATGCTCACGCGTCAACGCCAAAGGACGTGCAGCAGCAACATGCATTGCCAACAAGTCTCCAAGCTCGCGCAATTTTTCAGAATCAGCTGAAGATTCTAGAGCAACCAAAACACCGATACGCCCCAACTCTGGAGACACCGCACCATGGATATAGGAAGAAACAACCCCAGGATTCACTTCCAAAGAAGCCACACGGCGCAAAACCATGTTTTCTCCAATCACACTAATCAAGTGTGTAAGCTGCTCAGCAACGTTTTTTTCGCCATCATAAGGAACATTTCCCAAGCTTTCAGCATCCGCGGAGTCGTGTTTAACCAAAGGCAAAAGCTCTTTGACAAATTCTTGGAATGTATTGTTTTTTGCAACAAAATCTGTTTCTGCATTCACTTCAATCATAACCCCTGAATGCCCTTTAGCTGAACACGCAACGAGACCTTCAGCAGCTGCACGGCTTGATTTTTTAGCCGCCTTAGAAAGCCCTTTCACACGCAACCATTCAATGGCTTTTTCCATATCGCCATTCGATTCCGTTAGTGCTTTTTTACAATCCATCATTCCTGCGCCAGTTTGTTCACGCAAAGATTTAACTT
>CAYGMA010000010.1:10599-13248 GCA_964351045.1 uncultured Holosporaceae bacterium
CCGTTAATGCCATTTGAGTTCTCTCCTTAAATCAACAATGGTTATTCTTTAGAAGCTTCTTTTTTAGCAGCTTTAGCAGGAGCTTTTTCTGCTGTTTTCTTAGCAGCCGCCGGTTTCTTTTCTGCCTTTTTTTCTGCTGCTGGTTTCTCAGCCTTTGTTGCTGCCTTTTTTTCAGCAGCTGGTTTTTCAGCTTTAGCAGCTGTTTTTGTCGCTTTTTTCTCAGCTACTGGCTTTTCAGCTTTTGCTTTAGGAGCAGCTTCTTCTTTAGCTGCAGGCTTTTCTTCTTTTTCTGCTTTAGCTTTAGCCGCTGGCTTTTTAGCAGCTGTTTCTTTCTTCTCAGCAACTACGTCTGCTTTTTCTGCAGCCACCGGTTTTTCTTCAGACTCAACAATCTCTACTACTTCTTCAACAACCATTTCAGACGCACCAAGGTCCATGCCTTTTGCACCTCTTCCAGCCTGTTGACCAGCAATTACAGAATCAGCAAAAAGTTTACAGTAAAGCTCCAAAGAACGAATGGCATCATCGTTTCCAGGAACAGGGAATGTAATTCCGTCAGGATTAGAGTTTGTATCTAAAATACCCACAAGTGGAATATTAAGTTTATTACATTCTGTAACAGCAATGTGATCACGGTTCACATCTAACACAACAACCATGTCTGGTGTTCCGTTCATGTCTAGGATCCCACCTAAAACGTTGGTCAATTTTTCAATTTCACGCTCAAGCTTCAGCTTTTCTTTCTTCGTAAGCGCGCTTTCTTCATCAGCTAATTGGGCTTCCAAGCTTTTCAAACGTCCAATAGAGTTTGAAACAGTTTTCCAGTTTGTGAGCATTCCACCCAACCAGCGGTGGTTCACAAAATACTGACCACACCGTTCAGCAGCTTCTTTCACCAATTGAGATCCTTGACGCTTTGTGCAAACAAAAAGAATTTTTCCGCCTGTTGCAGCCACATCATGCACAGCTTGTAAAGACACCTTCAAAAGAGGGGCTGTTTTTTGCAAATCAATAATGTGAATTTTGTTTTTCTCACCAAAAATGTACATGTCCATTTTTGGGTTCCAACGACGGCACGTATGTCCAAAGTGAATACCAGCTTCCAATAGCTGACGCAGAGTAAATGTAGGGAGTGTCATATTTTTTCCTTTCCGGTTTGTTCGTCCAAAGAGCCTCAATGAAAATTGAACCGACGGACCAAAGCCCATGCTCTTTGTGAGTTTTTTACTGGGTCTTGTTTTATCGAGCTTCAACTAAAAAATCAAGGAAATACTGCAGCCACAAAAAAAGCCAGCGCACGGCTGGCTTTTTAGAGGGCATTTTCAGGCTAATGCTTAAGAGCTTTATTCATCATTTTTTAGAAGCAATCGCTTTTAAAAGTGCCAAATTTTCTTCCAGCACAGCCAAGGAATATGCAGCGATCTTATGCTGAGGCCATTTATCAAAAACACCATTACCGTACTCTAACAAACCATCAAAAAGCGTAGAAAAATCTGTTTTTACCTGATCATAGTAAAGCCCATAAGCTATTTTATTTTGCGCTTCATCCTCACCCAACACAGGCATTTCAAAATCTCCTTTACCAGCAAGCTGTAAAATTTTCAAAAGATCTGCATTAAAAAAACGAATAAAATAATTTGTAGAAATACGCTCTTCATGCACATGATTTATCGAAGTATGCGTTCCAGGTTCTTCGACTTCTTTAGAGCTAGAAAAGGTCAACACAACATCTGTCTTATTATTTTCAATTTTATAGCTATCCACTTGATCTTTAAACACGTCAGCAAAAGACTTCTCAGAAGACTCCTCAGAGCTCTCAAATACCCCTGCAATACTATCTTTCATTGACTCAATAACCTCCTCATCTGAAACACTCAATTCACCATCAGAAAGATTTGTCAGAGGACTTACCATAGAAATTCCCTCAACATATTTTCTGGCACTATCCACCACTTTCTGAAAAGCATCTTTCGGTGTTTTAGCCTCATAGGCTTCCGCATCAATTTGAGACATCTCATGCATAATCATAAACAGGCCCACAAGATGTGGCATCATCTTTTCTCGGCTCATGGAGCCAGCAGAAAGAAAATCCTGATACATAAGCCTGTTGTAGACTTCTTCTATAAGACTATTGACGCGATTCAATCTATCCAAAAGAACATGTCCAACTGTTTTTCCTTCTTTCTCAACAGACGCTCGAAGAAACCCTTCATAGGAAATAAGAGGCGAAATATTCATATTTATAAGTTTTAAAAAAGCCATTTCCTCAAAACGATTATCTAGCTCATCTCCATGGGCAATATCATGAAGCGCAAGATTATACCCATTATCAATAAGACCTCCATGCACTGAAACGTCCTCCTCAGGGGCCGTTACACCAGCTGGATAGATCCGTTTAAAGGCCCACTCAATTAAAGAAGCAATACCCAGCTCTCCATGCAAAAAAGGTCGTGCAGCCACAGGCCTTAGAGAGTTCAAATAATTAAAGGCTTGGTCTTGACCCGCTTCTTTTTCCCGCGTTAAAAAACCCCGAACATCTTCTAAAGACAACGTTGGTTTTTCTATGTTTTCCGCAAGAAAAGAATCAAAAACTGAAATAGGAAGATTTTTAAAAAATGGAGCTACAAGCTTGGACATTTCACTTTCTTC
>CAYGMA010000011.1:0-10179 GCA_964351045.1 uncultured Holosporaceae bacterium
AGGAAAACCCTATGCTTTTGAAGGGCGCTCTTGGGAGTTTCAGCACACAGAAAGCATAGGTGTTCACGACGCTGTTGGAAGCGCTATTCGTATTGATACTCGAGCAGGAGAAGTGATGCGGGTGTTGCCACGAGTGAATGAGGCAATTAATGAAGAGTGGATTTCTGATAAAACGCGCTTTTCTTTTGATGGGTTGAAGCGTCAGCGTTTGGATCGTTGTTATGTACGCACCTATGGCAAGCTGCTTCCTCAGTCCTTTGATAATACCGTGTCTGAGGTGATGAATTTCTTGGAAAATACACAGCCAGATAAAATAGGTATTTTGGCTGGTCCTTTAGTGGATGTAGAAAGTTTGTTTGCTTTTCAGCATTTTGCGAAGATATTTTCAATTCCTCACTTGGATTGCCGGATTAAAGAAAGCTTCTTGCCGCTGCATGCGTCTGGAGATTTTGTTTTTAACACACCTATTGCAGCGCTAGAGGAAGCTGATGTTTGCTTGATTATCGGCGCGCATCCACGCTTTGAAGCGTCTATGGTTAATGTGCGGTTGCGGAAAGCTGTTGTGAAGAATGGTCTTCGGGTTGGCGTGATTGGAGATCCCGTGGATTTGACATTTGATTATGATCATATTGTTTCGGATCTTTCTTTGCTGAATACGCTTGAAACAGAAAGCCATCCTTTTGTAGAACTCCTTAAAGCAGCTAAAAAACCTGTCATAATTGTGGGGGGAGCGATTGAAGGGCATTCTGAGGCAGAAGCGATTTATGGGCAAATCTTGAGATTAGCAGAAATTTTTAATGTGAACCGGGAGGGGTGGAACGGGTTTAATTATTTACCTTTAGAAGCTTCTCGTGTAGGCGCTTTGGATCTTGGATTTTATTGTAAAGAAACGCCTCAGATTGCAACCCTTTTAAAGAATAACTCTTTAGAACTCTTAATTTCTCTGGGAGGTGATGGGTTAGATCCAGGTCTTTCGGAAAATACGACGGTGATTTATCTAGGGCATCATGGAGATCAAGGGGCTCAGCAGGCGGATATTATTCTTCCAACAGCGGCTTTTCATGAAAAAGAAGGAACATATGTGAACTTAGAGGGGCGTGCGCAAATTGCCTGTCAGGCAGTGGATCCTGTTGGTGAAGCACTGCCTGAATGGAAATGGGTGAGCCGTTTTTTAAAAGAAGCAGAGCATCCTTTCTTTGAGTCTTTTCAAGATCTTCGAGAGGCTTTATATGAAAAGTATCCGCACTTAAAAACGGATGCTGTTGGGAAAAGAGTGCTTTCTAACGCAAAAAAATATGCTCAAAAACAGATTCCTGAGGGGACAGAGATTCATTCTCCTATTAAGAACTTTTATCGAACAGACGTTATTTCACGTGCTTCTGAAACAATGGCAAAATGTACAGAGAGTTTTTTGAGCTCTTCTAAAGGAATAGGAGAGCATGATGAGTGAGTTCTTTTCCTCTTTTTGTGATGTGTTTATTTTGGGCATAAAGGTTCTTTTTGCGCTTGTTTTTCTTTTATTGTCTGTTGCGTATCTTACGTATTTTGAGCGGAAAGTGATAGCGGCTATGCAATTGAGAAAGGGGCCGACAGCTGTAGGGTTGTTCGGCTTATTGCAACCTTTGGCAGATGGGCTGAAGCTTTTTTTTAAAGAGTCTATTTTTCCTGAGCGCTCTCATAAAGCGGTATTTATCTTAGCACCTGTTATTACCTTTGTTTTAAGCTTAATGGCATGGGCTGTGATTCCGGTTGGAGAGGAATTGGTGTTTGCGAATATTAACGTAGGAATTCTCTACTTATTAGCTGTTTCTTCCTTGGGTGTTTACGGAATTATTTTGGCTGGTTGGGCTAGCAATTCAACGTATGCATTTTTAGGAGGGCTTCGTTCTGCTGCACAAATGATTTCGTATGAAGTTTCCTTGGGGCTAACGCTTATGACAGTTATCCTATGCGCTGGATCTATGAATTTGACAGATATTGTTTTGGCCCAAAAACGGGTTTGGTACATTATCCCACTCTTTCCAATGTTTGTGGTTTTCCTCATCTCTATTTTGGCAGAAACTAACCGAGCGCCTTTTGATCTTCCAGAAGCTGAAGCGGAGCTGGTGTCGGGGTATAACGTTGAATATGCCTCCATGCCCTTTGCACTCTTTTTTCTTGGGGAGTATGCCAATATGATTCTTATGAGTGCGATGGCAACGCTTCTGTTTTTGGGAGGCTGGCTGCCGCCGTTTGAATGGTCTGTTTGGGCTTTTGTTCCAGGACCTGTTTGGTTTGCTTTGAAGGTTGCCTTTGTTTTGTTTTTGTTTATTTGGTCTCGGGCCACTTTTCCACGTTTTCGGTATGACCAACTGATGCGATTAGGGTGGAAAATATTTTTGCCTCTGACTCTTTTTTGGGTCATACTGACAGCGGCAATTTTGCTAACCTTTAACTGGTTTGAGGCGTCTGCATGAAGTACTTACTTTTAAAGAGACTGCTATTGGGAGAGCTTCTTTCAGGATTATGGCTTACGCTCAAATACTTTTTTTCAAGAAAAGTAACACTTAATTATCCGTATGAAAAAAGCTCCCTTAGCCCTCGTTTTAGAGGAGAGCATGCTTTAAGGCGTTATCCATCAGGAGAAGAGAGATGTATTGCGTGCAAATTGTGTGAAGCTGTGTGCCCTGCTCAGGCCATTACCATTGAAGCGGCTATTCAGCCAGATGGATCACGCAGAACAACGCGCTATGATATTGATATGGTGAAGTGTATTTATTGCGGTCTTTGTCAGGAAGCGTGTCCCGTGGATGCTATTGTGGAAGGGCCGAATTTTGAGTTTGCAACCTATACCCGAGAAGAGCTTTTATATACGAAGGAAAAGTTGTTAGATAATGGAGATCGATGGGAGCCAGCGTTAATTGAGCGCTTGAAACAAGAGGAAGCCTATCGTTAGGGTGATTTAGATATGACGTTTATGGATTTTCTTTTTTACTTTTTTTCTTTTGTGATGGTTGCTTCTTGTGCCTTTGTTATTAGTGCGCGGAACCAGGTGTATAGCATTCTGTTTCTCATTCTTGCTTTCCTAAATGCGGCAGGCTTGTTGGTTTTAATTGGCGCAGAATTTATGGCTATGATGTTTGTTATTGTATATGTGGGGGCTGTTGCTGTTTTGTTTCTTTTTGTTGTGATGATGTTAGAAGGGCAAAAAGGCTCTTTTAAAACAGGGTTGGTCCGTTATTATCCAGCTGCCGCATTAGTGGGAGCGCTTTTGCTTATTGAAATTAGTTTGTTTCTATTTACGCCTTGGAAAGAAGGAATGTCTCGCTATGTCTTTCTTCCAGAGGATCAAAGCGTTCTAAATGTTCAGGCTATTGGATCTGTGCTTTATACAGATTACTTTATCGTTTTCCAGTTGGTGGGGTTGATTCTTTTGGTGGCTATGATCGCAGCCATTGTTTTAACCATGCATCATTATCACGGAACAAAAAAACAAAATGTAATGCATCAATTGACACGAAAGGCTGATCAATCAGTTTCGTTAGAGAAAATAACCCCGAAAGGAGAGCGGAAATGATGAACCCAACTCTCTTGCACTTTGTTTGTCTTAGTTTTTTGATGTTTATTATTGGGGCAATAGGGCTGTTTTTAAACCGGCGAAACTTGATTTTAATGCTGATGTCCTTGGAAATTATTCTGTTGAGTGTGACGCTGTTGTTTATTGCTGTGGCGCGCTATACAAACTCTTTGGCAGGAGAAGTTTTTTCTCTGGCTATTTTAGCAGTTGCTGCAGCAGAAACTGCTATTGGGTTAGCATTGCTTATGTTGCTTTATCGGAAGCATAAAAACATTTCTGTTGAAGTCTTAAAGGAGATGAAAGGATGATGTTTTCTTTTTTTGCTCCGTTTATTTTGCTCTTACCGTTGATCGGTTTTTTGTTTGCTGGAGGCTTTGGCAAAAACTATGCCTCTCAAATTTCTTACTGGGTTACAACGCTTTGCATTTCAGGGGCATTTATTATTTCTTGCATTTGTTTAGATTTCGCGATGCAAGGGGAAGGATTTACTTCTCTTATTGTTCCATGGCTCACAGTTCCAGTTGAAGGAGAGATTGTTTTGAAGGCAGTTTTAGCGGTGAAAGTTGATACGCTAACGGCTGTGATGATGTGTTTGATTACGTTTATATCAGGAATGATCCATATTTATTCTTATTTTTATATGCAGCATGATCCAGGAACTGTCCGTTTTATTTCTTACATGAGTTTATTTACCTTCTTTATGCTTGTGCTGGTCTCTGCAGCTGATCTTATTCAACTTTTTTTAGGATGGGAAGGCGTGGGCGTTGCTTCTTATTTATTAATTGGGTTTTGGTTTCATAAAAAATCAGCAAATGCAGCTGCACTTAAGGCGTTTTTGGTGAATCGAATCGGGGATTGTGCGCTTATTCTTGGCATTGCGATTGTCTTTTTCTTATTTGGAACGGTGAATTACGACGTTTTAGCGTCAAAATTATCAGCTCTATCTACGCCTTTCTTTGTGGAAATACAAGGTATGATTGCATTTGCCTGTATGCTTTTATTTATTGGAGCAATGGGTAAATCCGCGCAACTTGGTTTACATATATGGTTACCAGATGCTATGGAAGGGCCAACGCCTGTTTCTGCGCTTTTGCATTCAGCAACCATGGTGACAGCAGGCGTGTTCTTGCTTGTTCGGTTGAACCCACTTTTTGAAATATCTGGCGATGTTCTTGCTTTTGTGGTGCTTGTCGGCACCTTAACAGCGCTTTTTGCAGGATCAGTTGCACTTGCGCAAAATGATATAAAGCGTGTGATTGCTTATTCAACTATGAGTCAGCTTGGTTTTATGTTTGTTGCCATTGGGGCGTCAGCTTATGCGCTTGCTATTTTTCATTTGGTAACACATGCCTTTTTTAAAAGCTTGCTTTTCTTGGGATCAGGGTCTGTGATTCATGCTTTGAACGATGAGCAAGATATGAAAAAAATGGGAGGGCTTGCGTGGAAACTTCCATGGACACATGCCTTGATGTTGATTGGAACGCTTGCTTTGATTGGTGTTCCAATGCTTTCTGGCGCTATGTCAAAAGATCTTATTCTAGAAAGCATTTGGGCAAAAAGTGCTTCGAGCTGGGTTGGTTATTTTGGATATTATGGGTGTGTTCTTTCTGTTGCCCTTACAGCTCTTTATGCTTGGCGTTTAATGACGCTGACATTTTATGGAAAAACGCGTTTGGATCAAAACATATTTAATGCCATCCATGAAAGCCCTGTGGCAATGCTTCTTCCTCTTATCCCTTTGGCTTTGGCAAGCTTGGGTTTAGGGTGGTTTGTAAAAGAATGGTTTGTCGAGAATAATTCTGATTTTTGGGGAAACGTGTTAACTGTGGAATCACTCTTGGAAGCTTTAGATAGAGTGCATCACACACCATGGGTTCACTATATTGTTTTGAGCTCTTTGATTTTAGGGTTGCTGATTGGGTTGTTTGTTTTTTTAAGGAAGACGCCTGTCTCATCTATTTTTCCTGTTTTTTTGAGGGATTTATTAAAAAACAAAGGATATTTTGATGAAGGGTATCAACGCTTTCTTTTGGCCCCTATTAAAAGATTTGGTCAGCTTTTATGGATAATTGATTTGAAAGGGATTGATGCATTTGGTCCAAATGGAGTAGCGCACGTTGTTGGTTGGCTTGGGCAAAAAGTGCGGCTTATTCAATCGGGCTATCTTTATCGCTATGCGCTCATTATGATTGGTGGACTTGTGTGTATGCTGTTTTTGGCGTTTATATTTTTTGGAGGGAGGGCATAAATGGAAATTCGTTTTCTTTCAATTCTTGTTTTTCTGCCGTTAATTGGTGTTTTATTGCTCGCTTGTGTGCCAGAGTTTGAAGCTGAAAATATGAAAAAAATAGCACTCTCCACAAGTGTTGCGACCTTTATTTGGTCTTTGGTTGTTTTAGGGAATTTTGATTTTAAAACAGCAGACTTTCAAATGATGGAGACGATTCAATGGGGTAATGCCATTGGTTTTTCTTATGTGTTGGGTGTTGATGGCCTTTCTATTTATCTGGTTATGTTGACGACGATTCTTCTGCCTTTGTGTTTTCTTGTGAGTTGGAACAGCATTAAAAAACAGCTCCGGCTTTATTTAGCGCTTTTTTTGATTTTAGAAACCTTCATTTTAGGGTCGTTTTTGTCGCTGAATTTGGTTTTGTTTTATGTGTTTTTTGAAGGTGTTCTTGTCCCTATGTATTTTTTAATTGGAGTATGGGGGGGAGAGAATCGTGTTTATGCCGCCTTTAAGTTTTTTCTTTATACCATGCTGGGGTCAGTGTTGATGTTGGTGGCGCTAATGGTGATCTTTACACAGCTTGGCTCCTTAAACTTTTTAGATGGGTTTACGCGTGTGTTATCACCTGATATCCAGCTTTTGGTGTGGGTTTGTTTCTTTGCTTCTTTTGCTGTAAAAGTTCCCATGTGGCCATTCCACACATGGCTGCCAGATGCCCATGTGCAGGCACCCACGGCAGCTTCAGCGGTGTTGGCTGGGGTTTTGTTAAAAATGGGAGGCTATGGCTTCTTGCGGTTTTCTCTTCATTATACCCCACATATTTCTTATGAGTTTATGAACTGGGTTTTTGTGTTGAGTGTGATTGCGGTTGTGTATACATCTTTGATTGCGTTGATCCAAAAAGATATGAAAAAGTTGATTGCATACTCTTCTGTAGCTCATATGGGTGTTGTGACCATGGGGATTTTTTCTGCGTCGTTGATCGGGATGAGTGGCGCCGTGTTTCATATGATTAGCCATGGCTTGGTTTCAGCAGCGCTTTTTATTTGCGTGGGTGTTTTATATGAACGACTTCATAGCTATGATGTTTCTAAGTATGGAGGCGTGGCAAAGGTTATGCCGCTGTTTTCTGTTGGATTTATGATTTATATATTTGCTGCTATTGGTGTGCCAGGAACAAGTGGATTTATTGGGGAGCTGTTGGTGATCTTTTCAAGTTACCAGCAACATCTTGTATGGGCTTTAGGTGTTTTGATAGGCCTTATTTTAAGTGCTTCTTACAGCCTAAGATTGTACCGAGATGTGGCTTTTGGACCCTTAAAAAACAAAGCGCTTGAAAAGGTGAAAGATTTGGATATGCGTGAAAAAGGAGTTTTTCTATCACTTGCCTTTTTAATTATCTTTTTGGGTTTCTTCCCAAATACACTTTTGAAGCCTATTACTTTAAGTATGGAAAAAATACATATTACTTGGGAAAAGGCGCTTGAAATGGAGAAGGGGGCGCATGTTTAATTTATCAACTTCTTTCTTTTTAGCTTTTTTGCCAGAGGTTGTTTTATCAGTTTCAAGCCTTTTAGCGATTTTATGTGTAGCCTTTAAAAAGGACTTTAATTTACGGGCAGTTTTTTTAGGTGTTTGTGTTCTTTATACAGGTATTTTTATTTTTGGCTCAAATCTTCTAATGCAGGAAACGTCTTTAGGGCTATTAAAAAAAGATACGTTCAGCATAGTTTTTAGTGTGCTCGTTTTATTAACAAGCGGTCTGGCAGTGTGCTCAAACGGAAACAAAAAACATCCTGAAGAAAGTATTTTAATTTGTTTGTCGTTAGTTGGCTTTCTTGTAATGGTGTCTGCAACTCATTTTATGACAGTGTATTTAGGGATTGAGCTGAGTACGTTGCCTATTTATGCCTGGATTGCCCTTAGAAAAGATAAAAGCTACCCGCTTGAGGCCGCAGTCAAATACTTTATTTTAGGAGCCTTGGCGTCTGGTTTGCTATTGTTAGGGTTTGCGTTGATTTATGCAGCTTCTGGTGAGCTTTCATTTTTAGCCATTAAAGAAGTTCCGCATCTGAATGCACATCCTTTCTTTATTTTAGGCGTGTGTTTCTTTTTATCTGGAGTCTTTTTTAAGCTTGGGGCTGCGCCTTTTCATGTTTGGGTTCCAGATGTGTATCAAGGAGCAACGTTACGCCAAGTCAGCTATTTAAGTGTTGCAGGTAAAATTGCTGCGCTTGCTGTGATTATAAAACTGCTTTTTGGCGTAATGCTTTCTCTTGAATTCCTATGGAGTCCTTTAGTGATGCTGGCTGCAGTTGCTTCATTGTCAATTGGGGCTTTTTCGGCTTTGTGGCAAACAAATCTAAAGCGCCTTCTTGCCTTTAGTGGAATAACGCATATGGGCTATATTTTGATTGGCGTTTCTTGTGGTGTTAATAGTTTTTCAGCTTTGATGACGTATATTTTTGCTTATGCCTTGACTATGAGTTTACTGTTTGTTCTTCTCTTTTCCTTTAAGCATAAAAAGTCTGGGGAAGAAGTTGAGGAGATTGCTTCCCTAATAGGCGTAGGGAAACACTTTCCTTATCAAGCAGCTTTGCTCTCAATTTGCTTGGTTTCTTTAGCAGGCATTCCGCCGTTGGCTATTTTCTGGGGGAAATTTGCTGTTTTATTGAATGCTGTTAAGTCTGGTTATTATGTTCTTGCTTTTTTTGCAGTATTGAATACTGTTGTTTCTGGTTATTATTACTTAAAAATTATTTGTTTAATGTATTTTAAAGAAAGTGATGAAGTGCTTATCTGCGAAAAAAAAAACATGCTATGGTCTTTAATTTTAGGAACAGCAGTTGTGTTTTATGCTGGATATCAGTTTTGTTTTTCAGCTTTATTTGATCAAGCACGCTCTGCACTTGCGCTTTAATTTCTACTAAGTCCCATGCTTTTGAAATCAAAAATATCTTGTCCAGCTTTTTATCATTTTGAGGAAACCGCCACGACCATGGATGATGCTCAACGCCTTTACATAAAGGAGAAGAAGTCTCTTCTTTCTGAGCCATGCGTGCTGTTGGGCGTCTTAGCAGATAAACAAACGGCAGGACGCGGAAGGCGTAAAAGAAGTTGGGTTTCTACAGGAGGCGGTTTTCATGGAACATTTGTGCTGCAATTGCCTGAGGATAAAATGCGTTCCGTTGCTCAATTGAGCTTTGTGACCTGTGTTGCAGTTGGGGATGTATTGAAAGAAATCAAAAACGATTTAAGTTTCTTTTATAAATGGCCCAATGATTTTTATTTAAAAACAGGTAAATTAGGAGGCGTTCTTATTGAAGTATTGGACGAATCCTGCATTTCCATAGGGGTTGGGGTGAACTTAAAGGGATTTTTAGGAGCGGAAAAAATAGATCAAAAGGTAGCGTCTCTAGACCAGGAGATTGATTTAGTCCTTACGCCTTTGGATTTTTATGATAGACTTCTTGAACGTCTGCAGGAGCAATTACAAATTTGGTTTCATAATGGATTTGAACCTGTTAGACAAAGATGGCTTCAGAGAACATATTCTTTTGGAACCCGTGTGAAGATTGAAGGCGAAACAGAAACATTTTTTGGCGCGTATGAAGGGATAGATTCGGAAGGGTTCCTTCAGCTGCGCTTAGACACTGAAGAATTAAAGTTAATTCAATCAGGAGACGTATCATTTAGAGTTCTAGATGAAGACTAATTAAAAATAATTTTAAGGAAATGAATGAGTAAGAAAAAAAATGGCTTATATTTTCTCCCATTAGGAGGAGCTGCTGAAATTGGAATGAACCTCAATCTTTATTGTTACAATGATGAGTGGTTGATGGTTGATTTTGGCGTAAGCTTTGACGATGCTTTTGGAATTGATGTTATTTTGCCCGATCCTAAATTTATTGTTGAGCGGAAGAAAAAATTAAAAGGGCTTTTGCTTACCCATGCGCATGAAGATCATATCGGGGCAATTCCTTATCTTTGGCCGCAGTTGGAATGCCCTCTTTATGCAACGCCTTTTACAGCGCATCTTATTCGAGAAAAATTAAAAGATGTTGGGCTGCTAGATGAAGTAGAGCTTCATGAAATCCCTTTAGATGGAGAGGCATCTATTGGGCCGTTTGATTTGAAAATGGTTCGTTTAACTCATTCTATCCCAGAGCCTAATGGTGTTTTGATTTCAACGCCAGCAGGGCGCATCTTTCATACAGGGGATTGGAAAATTGATCCTGACCCTCTTTTGGGTGAGTCAACAGATATTGAGACGTTGAAAAAAATTGGAGATGACGGCGTTTTAGCCATGGTTTGTGATTCGACCAATGTTTTCAATAAGAGAGGCTCTGGTTCAGAAAAAGAAGTGTTTGATGGGCTTGATGAAGCGGTTTCT
>CAYGMA010000011.1:10233-12551 GCA_964351045.1 uncultured Holosporaceae bacterium
CAAAAGCGCGGATGATTGTGACGTGTTTTGCGTCTAATGTAGCTCGAATGCAAAGTATTGCGCGTGTGGCATTGAAACATGGCCGACAAGTTGTAGGAGCTGGGCGTTCTATTTTTCGTATGGAAGCCGCTGCTCGAGCATGTGGCTACTTGACTGGGGTGCCAAAGTTTTTGCAGCCCAAAGAAGCCAAAAACCTTTCTGATAAAGAAACATTGATTATTTGTACGGGAAGCCAAGGAGAGGGACGGGCTGCCTTAAAGCGTATGTCGACCGGTTCTCACCCAGATCTTTCCACGAAAGAAGGGGATGTTGTTGTTTTTTCATCTCGCGTTATTCCGGGGAACGAAAAGCGTATTGGCGTGATGAAAAATGCCTTAATTCGTCAGGGATGTCATGTTGTTACACAGCATCATTATGATGTTCACGTTTCGGGGCATCCAGGCCGCGATGAATTAGAGCAAATGTATGAATGGATTCGCCCAAAAATCGCAGTGCCTGTACATGGAGAGCTACGTCATTTGGTTGAGCATGGAAAACTTGCTTATCGTTGTGGCGTTGAAGAGGTGGTTATTTGTGATAATGGAAGTTTGGTGCGTCTGTCTCCTGACCCTGTTGAAATCATTCAAACAGTTCCTGCCGGAAAGCTCTTGTTGGATGGGGATCAAATTATTAAATCAGATCACTCTGCGCTTAAGGAACGTCAAAAACTTTCATGTAATGGTTTAGTTATAGCGACTCTTGTTGTTGATGAGGAGTTTAATTTGCTTGTGCCGGCTCAGCTAACAACAAAAGGGCTGATTTATGACCAGGAAACCATTCAGGCTGCACACGATGCAACTATGGATGCGTTTGCTTTTTTGGCAGGTAATGATACGCATTCTGAAAAGAAGTATAGCGAAAAAATAGAAAAAGCTATTCGTTATGTTTTTAATCAGCTAACAGGGAAGAAACCAGAAGTTATTGTCTGTATTCAAAACACATAGTTCAAGCGTGCAAGCTGAACCGTTGAAGGGTGCTTAGGCTTGCGGTGTTTCGACAGACTTAAAGTCTACTTTCTCAACTTTTAGTTTTGCTTCTTCTAGTTGCTTCTCGCAGAGTTTTTTTAGCTGAATTCCTTGTTCATAAAGCTTAATGGATTCGTCAAGGGGAAGGGCTCCGCTTTCCATTTTTTGAACAATTTCTTCTAAGTTTTTGAGGGCTTCTTCAAAGGTAGGTTTTTTATCTTCAGTCATTTTTCTTCATTCGTTTGTTATTTTTTCAGTGTATCAATAATTAAAGTTGTTCCTTTAACATCAATAACTTTAACTTTTGTTCCTTTTTTAAGATCTGGTCCTTGAATGCGCCAATAGCTATCATTAATAGAGATTTTCCCTGATCCATGAAAGGCTTCCGGCAAGGTATGAATTGAGCCAATAAGCCCTGAAGCGCGGTCATTTAAATGAGGTTGCGTTGAAGAAGGAACGTATCCCTTGAAATATTTATACCAAATACCAAGCGAAATGAATGAGAGAAAGGAGAAAATTAAAAGCTCTTGCAGCAGGGAAAGATCTGGAAAAGCCCAAAAGATAAACCCTGATAAGGTAGATGCGAACCCGAGCCACAGTAAGAAAGCTCCAGGGGCAGCTAATTCAAATGCAAAGAAAATTGCGGCTAGGACCCACCAATACCAAAAAACTGTCATGTTTAAATCAAGGTTCATTTCTTAGGTTTGCCTTCTTTTTGAAAAGATTCTTTAGCGATTTCAGCAATGCCTCCAACGGCGCCAATGATATTGCTTGCTTCAAGTGGCATGAAAACAATTTTGTTGTTTTCTGCTGAGGCAATTTCTTTGAGGGAGTCTACGTATTTTTGTGCCACAAAATAGTTAATGGCTTGAATGTTGCCTTTTGAAATAGCTGTTGAAACAACTTGTGTTGCATTTGCTTCTGCTTGAGCTTGTCGCTCTCTAGCTTCTGCTGTTCTGAATGCTGCTTCTTTGCGGCCTTCTGATTCAAGAATAGCGGATTGTTTATATCCTTCTGCTTTTAAAATTTCTGATTCCCGGATTCCTTGTGCTTCAAGGATTTGTGCACGTTTTTCTCGCTCTGCTTTCATTTGCCGCGCCATGGAATCTATGAGATCTTGTGGTGGGCGAATGTCTTTAATTTCAATGCGTGTCACACGCACGCCCCAAGGGTTTGTTGCTTCATCAACGACGCCTAAGAGTTTTACATTTATTTGTTCCCGGTGGGATAAAAGTTCATCTAAGTCCATAGATCCCATAACAGTTCGGATATTAGTCATGGTGAGGTTTATAACAGACTCTTCTAACTCAGAAA
>CAYGMA010000012.1:0-12531 GCA_964351045.1 uncultured Holosporaceae bacterium
CTCTCAATAAAGAGGGGCACACTTTTTCTCTACAGCAAGTTCCTCAAATCAATGGAGCACTCGTTGTTCTTGATCCTCACACAGGCAAGGTTCTTGCATTATCAGGCGGTTTCAGCTTTGATAAAAGTCAATTCAATCGCGCCACACAAGCCATGCGCCAAACAGGATCAGCCTTTAAACCTTTCACCTATCTCGCTGCTTTTGAACAAGGCTATAGCCCCACTTCTTTGATTCTTGATGCACCGTTTGTTTTTGAAGCAGGCCCTGGGCAAGATCTATGGAAACCTCAAAATATTGAACGGCGTTTTTTTGGAACAAACACCCTCCGCACCGCCCTAGAAAAATCCATGAATGCCTCTATTGTGAGATTGGCCCACACCATTGGAATGACCCCAATTATTTCAGTGGCAAAACGATTTAATATTTATGAAAACCTGCCTCCTTATCTTTCCGCTGTTTTAGGCAGTGAAGAAACAACTCTCCTTCAATTCACAGCTGCTTACGGCATGCTTGTAAATGGCGGAAAAAAAATAGCTCCGTATATGATTGATCACATTCAAAATCGTCATGGAAAAACTATTTTCAAACAAGATCGCCGCACTTGCACAACCTGTAAAGAAATCCCTCCAACATCGTCCTTTCCCCCTGAATTAAAAGATCAACGCCCGACTGTAACTGATCCCATTAGCGCCTATCAAATTGTGTCCATTCTTGAAGGAGCGAGCAAACACGGAACAGGTCGTCGCGGGCGCCCTAAAAATCATATTGTGGGCATCAAAACAGGAACCAGTAATAAGTATAAAGATGTTTGGACACTTGGCTTTTCTAAAGATCTGGTTGTTGGAGTCTACTTAGGATATGACCACCCACGTTCCTTGGGGCGCTATAATTCTGGAGGAAGAGTCGCAGCCCCCATCTTCAAAGCTTTTATGGAAAAAGCTCTTTCAGGACATCCTCCTCAACCTTTCAAAGTTCCTCAAAACGCTCAATTTATAAAAATAAATCGCAAAACAGGTGCACGCGCTTCTTCTAAAGATAAAGCCACTGTCCTTGAAGTTTTCAAACCAGGGCAATCTCCTAATTCCAAGCCCTCTGAAAAAACTTCCCCCTTGTCAAACAACTTGGTCAGTGGCATTTATTAAGGCAGAAACAGAGCAAGATCATGCGTAACGAAATTGAAACTTTAAAAAACGACATTGAAGCCATCATCTCCTTATTACGGAGGCATCTTTGACTGGGACAAAGCCCAAAAACGCATTGAAGAATTAACCACCCAAATTGAAGCTTCTGATTTTTGGGACGACGCACAAGCTGCCCAAAAAGTTATGCAAGAGCGTGCTAACTTAACAGATAGCATAACGGATATTACAGCCCTTGAAACCTCCCTCAATGAAACACTTGATCTACTTGAAATTGCAGAACAAGAAAATGAAGAGGAGCTCATTAAAGAGCAAGAAAAAGACCTAAAATCCTTGCTAAGGAAAGCAGAAAAACTTCAGTTGAAAAGTTTCCTTTCTGGAGAAGCTGATGATAACAACACATTCTTAGAGATCAACGCTGGTGCAGGAGGAACAGAAGCACAAGATTGGGCCGGCATGCTCTTACGCATGTATCTTCGCTGGGCTGAGAAAGAAGGATACAAAACAGAACTCGTTCAAGAAAACAGTGGAGAAGTAGCAGGTATTAAATCTGCAACCCTTAAAGTTTCATGCCCCAAAGCTTTTGGCTGGCTCAAAACTGAATCAGGCGTTCATCGGTTGGTGCGTATTTCTCCTTTTGATTCAAATGCTCGACGCCACACCAGCTTTGCAGCTGTGCGCATTTACCCGGAACTCGATGACTCCATTACTGTTGATATCGAAGACAAAGACCTGAAAATTGACACATACCGCGCTTCTGGTGCGGGTGGGCAACATGTGAATACCACAGACAGTGCCGTGCGCATCACCCATCTGCCCACAGGCATTGTGGTTCAATGTCAAAACGATCGATCCCAGCACCGCAACAAAGCACAAGCCATGCAAATGCTTAAATCTCGACTCTATGAACTAGAACTTCGAAAACAAGAAGAAGAAGCCATGGCCTCTCATTCTGACAAGAGCGACAATGCTTGGGGCAACCAAATCCGTTCTTATGTACTTCAACCCTATCAAATGGTCAAAGACCTCCGCACCGGTGTTGAAACCAGCAACACACAAGCTGTTTTAGATGGAGACATCACAGAGTTTTTAGAGTCTTCCTTAGCACACAAAGCAACCAATAAGCGCTAAAGTTTTCTTAATTAATTTTCTTTTGTGCAACTGTTTGCCCTCCTTATTTTTCTTTGATATGATAAAGGGGCAAATTTTATGGAGCATCCAGGGTGCGCGTCGTTTTTTTAATCCTTATGGTCATTTCTTTAGCGTCTCACGCACGACAGCTCGCGGGTATTAAGCCCCTTGAAAGCCTCCCCGGCGCACCTGATGCTGGCGCCTCTAATGATATTGTTACCAAAGATAAAGATCCACTCACTGGAGGATATTTAGGAATTGGTGCTGCACTTACTCATATGAATACAAAAATTGATCAAAATGATCTAAGTGGCTCTGGAGGCTCTGTCTCCTTCACCATCGGTGGTGGAAAAAAAGTAAGAAAAGCCTACCTTGCTGGAGAACTTGAGGTTAACTACGGATCTCTTCTTGCAAACAAAAAAACCTATGGAAAGGTTGCCAACCACGTGGATATTGGCCTTAGTTTCAGAGTAGGGTATGCCAACCAAAATAAAATCATCCCTTACATCAAAGCTGGTTTTGGATGGACTGACTACAAACTCAAAAGCAGCGGACAAAAAGAAAAATTTAACGCTGCCTATTTTGCGCCTGGGCTTGGAATTGAAATCCCTATCCTCAGTGAGTCTTTGCTCAGGCTTGAAGCGTCCTATTCCATGAACCTTGCCAATAAAGAATTGAAAAACCATACATTCCAATCAAAACCCTCTCGCATTATTCTTAAAGCCGGCGGATTTACGCGCTTCTAAAAACCACCCCTTTTCAGGAAAGACTAGACCTTTCTTCTGCTTTTAGGGTATTTGAAAAACATGACCTTTGAACGAACTCACACAGCCTCCATCACAAAGTTTTCACCAAAAGGGTTAGGCGTTTGCACGTTCCTGGAAAAAGTAAAACAAAAAGAAGTCGCATTACCCTACACGCTTCCTGGAGAAAAAGTTCAGTTTATAGAGAAGAAGAAAAAAAACCGCCCTTCCACCTATTCTCTTTCCCAAATCTTAAAGTCTTCCAAGGCTCGTGTAACGCCCTCTTGCCCTTTTTTTGGTCACTGCGGTGGATGCCTGATGCTTCACATGACACCTGAAACCCAAGCACATTTTAAAATCAACCTGTTAACTGAACATCTAAAAAAACAAGGCCTCTCTCCAAAAATATACCCTTTGCAAACACCCGGAGCTACTCAACGACGGCGCTTTCGATTTGAGGGAATTAAAAAAAACGAACAACTTTACTTAGGTCTTAGGAAATATCAGTCGCATCAAATTATTAACCTCACTTCCTGTTACGTTGCCCAGTCTGAAATTTCAAACATACTTCTCCCCTTAAAATCATTCCTAGAACCTCTTCTTCCAGACAAAGCCCAGATCTCACTTCATCTTACAAAAGCAGAAAATGGTCTTGATATTTTTATTGAAAGCCCCAATGATTTTACCTCTCTAAAAAAAGATCTTGCTTTACCTTTTATGGAAACGCATCACATTGCGCGCCTCCAAATGGGATCCTCTATTTTTCAACGCGAAGCCCCATATGTTAAATTCGGGAAGGTTTCTGTAACACTGCCACCAAAAGCGTTCTTACAAGCCAGCAAAGACTCTGAAAAACTCTTGTCCTCGCTGGTTTCTGAGTTTATTCAGTCTTCCTCTCCTCAAAAAATTTTAGATCTCTTTTGTGGTCTTGGAACCCTTAGCCTTCCTTTGGCAGCCAACAACATCATCACAGGGTACGATGTCTCTAAAGAAGCCATTGAAGCCCTTTCTCACGCCCTAAACAAAACGCCCTCTTTAACCATGCAAGCATTTCATCAAGATTTATTTGAAGACCCGCTTTCTCCAGAGAGATTAAATATCTATGATGTCTGTTTTGTAAATCCTCCACGCAGCGGAATGGGAGAAAAACAAGCAAAAGCACTGGCTCAAAGCCAACTCAAGAAAATCTGCTATATCTCCTGTAATCCAGAAACCTTTTCCAAAGAGGCAAAACGCCTTACTTCTGGAAACTTCTGTTTAGAGTCTGTTCATCCTGTGGATCAATTTTATGGATCTGCTCATCTAGAAGTTGTTGGGTATTTTAGAAACAAAAAAAACTAAATTTTCTTAGACAACCGCTTGTTCATTTTCAAGACAACAAATAATCCAATTAATGCCCAGACTGTTAAATAAAATCCCATATAAAATACTCCATTGGGCTTATTCATAAAAACCCCAAAAATGAAAGGTGAAAACCCGCCAATACTAACCCCTGTACTAAAGCTAAAAGCAATCCCTGAATATCGGTCTTTCGCAGGAAAAAGGTTTTGCACATAGGCATGTTGCGCCCCAGCTACAGCAGCAGCCATCAAACTAAATACTAAAACCGCAAAGCCTAAAACAAGATAAGACTGCGTTTCTAACAAAACAAAGGCTGGGAATGATAAAACCGTTAGGACAAGCATGCACACTTTAAAGTACCCTTTTCTGGAAGAACGGTCTAATACCCATCCCATTAAAGGGGATCCTAATGTAAATCCAATGATTCCAATAAAACCAAACATAGAAGCTACTCCATGAGAATATCCCAACTTTTTCTCAATAAAAAGCGCCAAGAAAATAAAAACAAAATACGCTAGGACTCCATCTAAAACCCCGATAACCAGCGTTGTTAAAACTGGTAGTTTTTGTGACCGCATCACTTCTAAAAAAGGGCTTGATTCAATAACCTCTCCTTTTTTCTGAAGCGTTTTAAAAACAGGACTTTCTGACATGCGCACCCGCACATACCATCCAGCAAAACTACATGTCGCCCCAAAGATAAATGCAGCACGCCAGCCCCACTCTGGCATACCTTCTAAGGTAACCAACGCATTAATACCTAAAGCAGCCAAGGCTCCGAGCCCAGCTGAGCCACAAATAATACCACCTGTTAAACCAGCGCCCTTTGCCCCAACATGCTCCAACGCAAAAATAGCAGCCCCATTATACTCACCCCCAGTACACAAGCCTTGCACCAAGCGACATACCATAATGACGATAGGAGCAAGCAGCCCAATTTGAGCATAAGAAGGCATTAACCCCATAGCCAAAGTTGGAATTCCCATCAACAACACAGACAACGTTAAAGCCTGTTTTCTTCCATACTTATCGCCGATATAACCAAACAAAACAGCTCCAAAAGGACGCATTAAAAATCCCGCACCAAACACAGCAAGGCTCTGAAGAAGGCCTGTTGCTGCATCTCCTGCGGGAAAATATGCTTGAGATATAGTTAAAGAGAAAAATCCAAATAACGTAAAATCGTAAAACTCTAACATGTTGCCAAAAACACTGGCAAAAATAACTTTTGATTGCTTCATGAATATTTATATTTTTAAAAAAATTAACCCAACACCTAAAGAATGTAAAACGTTTAGTGAAGAAATTTTAAAGCTTTAAGAGAATGAGAGATGAAGTGGTGGGCACTACAGGGCTCGAACCTGTGACCCTCTGATTAAAAGTCAGATGCTCTACCAACTGAGCTAAGTGCCCACACAACTTGGGGCCACTATAAAGAGCTTCCTTCATATCGTCAACTTTTTCTTTAGAAAAAAAACCACTTTCTTCAAAAGGCAAAACAATAAGAAAAGAAGAAGCTATTCCTTCTAAAAATAGTTTATGCTATATTTACAGGGTAAAAAATACAGGGATTAAACGACCTGTTTTAAGTTAACTAAACAACAGATAGAGATTCTCATGACACTAAATGCTGATAATGATCTAAATGAATTAAGGTCTGAAACTTTTTCAACTCACCGTGCAACAAGCCCAGAGCTTGAAAAAATTTTATACAACCCTATTCCTGTTTTGGATCATGGATTTGTACGTGTCGTTGATTATATGGGGGATGACTCTGCCATTGTTCAGGCTGCCCGTGTTTCTTACGGAAAAGGTACCAAGAAAAAAAGCGCTGATAAAGGGCTGATCAATTATTTAATGCGCCACAGACACACCACCCCTTTCGAAATGTGTGAAATTAAATTTCATATAAAACTGCCAATTTTTGTCGCCCGTCAATGGATCCGTCACAGAACCGCAAGTGTTAATGAATATTCAGCACGTTACTCTGTTTTGGATAAAGAGTTCTACACCCCAACGCCGGATAACCTAGCTGCTCAATCCACAAAAAACAAACAAGGGCGTGAAGAGCTTTTACAAGGGGAAGAAGCTGAGCGCGCCTTATTTTTATTAAAAAGAGATGCAACTCAAGCGTATCAAAGCTATGAAGAACTATTGAATATGTCTGAGGATGGCTCTGTTTTAGACGAGAACAAAAAAGGCCTTGCACGTGAGCTTGCACGTATGAACTTAAACTTAGGCTATTACACTCAATGGTATTGGAAAATCAATTTGCATAATCTCATGCATTTTTTATCCTTACGTGCTGATGGGCATGCTCAATACGAAATTCGCATTTATGCAGATGCTATGATTGATATTTTAAAAAAATGGGTACCAAACACCTATGAAGCGTTCTTAGAGCACAAGCATAATGGGGGATTTTTCTCGGCAACTGCTTTAAAAGCCATTCAGATGATGATCCAAGGAAAAACTGTCGACCCAGACGCCTTAGGTATTTCTGCACGAGAATGGCAAGAAGTACGTGCCAAGCTTGGACTTGATGGATAATTAAGAAAAATGGCAGACCCGTATCAAATTCTGGGTGTTTCAAAAACCGCATCTGATAAAGAAATTAAAACAGCTTATCGCCGCCTTGCAAAAAAATATCACCCGGATGTTAACCAAAACGATCCAAAGATAGCAGCAAAGTTTCAAGAAATCACCGCGGCGTATGATCTTTTGTCTGATAAAGAAAAACGCCAGCAGTTTGATGCCGGCCAAATCGATGAAAACGGCAACCCAACCAACCCTTTTGGGGGTGGCTTTGGCGGTCAATCCACTAGCGGAGAAAACCCTTTTGGAGGTGGATTCGATTTTGGCCAAGGGAGTAGTCGTGGTGGTCACGGGTTTTCAACAGAAGATATTTTTTCCTCTATTTTTGGGGGTGGAATGGGTGGCAGCAATGGAACAAAATGGCGCACAGACTACCAAGAAGCACAAAAAAAAGGGGCCAATAAAACATACACTCTTAAAATTGGTTTTTTAGAAGCGGCTCTTGGAACAACGCGTCAAATCTCTTTGAGTGATAATAAATCTGTTTCACTAAAAATACCTGCTGGAACCAAAAATCTTGACAAACTACGCCTAAAAGGAAAAGGAAACCCTGGCCATAGAGGCGGCCCTGCAGGCGATGCCATCATCGAAATTCTGGTTGCAGATCATGATTACTTTAAACGTGATGGCCTCGATATTCGCTTAGACTTACCCATCACTCTTTACGAAGCATTCCTGGGCAACAAAGTAAAAGTACCCACAATCCATGGCTCTTTAAGTTTAAAAATCCCAGCCGGCAGCCAGTCTGGGCAATCCCTTCGACTAAAAGGAAAAGGAATTCACACCAGCGCTCAAACAGGAGATCAGATCGTCAAGCTTCAAATCATGCTGCCGGAAAAAACAGATAAGTCCTTTTCTGATTTTATGCATACACAAGAAAAAAACCACCCTTATAATCCAAGGAAAAAAATGGATTAAGAGCTGCATCCAGCAAAAAAATAAAAATATAATTTACAAGCTCTCTAAAATTCCAGTAATATGCCTAATATTAAGTATGGAGGGATAAGGATGTCTAACCAAGCTCGTCACCTTGAGGAAACTCTTTTACCAAAAAATTACAAACCAACAGCTGATGAACCCTTTATGAACCTTCAGCAAATCGCTTATTTTAAGAAAAAACTTTTGGAATGGCGTGCAGAAATCCTTGAAACGTCAACAGAAACGCTTCACCATTTACAAGAAGAAAGCCAAAAAGAACCTGATGTAAGTGATCAAGCGTCTCAAGAAACTGATCGTTCTCTTGAACTCCGCACACGTGATCGTGAACGCAAGCTTTTAAACAAAATTGATCAAGCCTTAAAACGCATTGAAGAAGGCTCTTACGGCTATTGCATTGAAACAGGTGAACCTATTTCTCTAAAACGTTTAGAAGCCCGTCCGATTGCAACCTTATGCATTGAAGCACAAGAAAAACATGAGCGACTAGAACGCATTCATAAGGATCTGTAATCATTTTAATGTGTGTCAAGGAGCCCTATCCATGACTCAATTCAGAGAAGAAAAAGACTGCTTCGGCTCTTTAAAAGTGCCAGCAAAGCGTTATTGGGGAGCTCAAACCCAGCGATCTCTTGAAAATTTTCATATCAGCTGTGATCCAATGCCTCTTGAGCTCATTCACGCCTATGCGCTCGTTAAAAAAGCATCAGCCCAAGCAAATTCTAGCTTTATAGAATCTAAAATTGTGCAAGCCATCAGTGATGCTGCAGATGAAATTTTGGCCGGCAAAAAGAATGAGGAGTTTCCTCTAAAGATATGGCAAACAGGCTCAGGCACACAAACAAACATGAATGTTAATGAGGTTATTGCCAACAGCGCCAATGAAAAATTGGGCGAACCATTAGGCTCAAAAAGCCCCGTTCATCCCAATGATCATGTTAACTATGGCATGTCTACCAATGATTCTTTTCCAACGGCTATGCATGTCGCAACTGTCACAGCCTTGTTAGAAAAACTAAAACCTGCTCTCGAAAACATCTCAAAAACAGTTGACCAAAAAATTGGCCAATTCAAAGACATTATAAAAATAGGACGCACCCACTTACAAGACGCCACACCCTTAACACTTGCACAAGAGTTTTCCGGGTATCACGCTCAAATAAAACTAGGCCTAGATCGCGTAGAGGCAACACTTCCACGCCTCTATGCGCTCGCCATGGGAGGGACAGCCGTTGGAACGGGATTAAATTCAGATGCAGCTTTTCCAGAGAAGTTTATAAAAGCATTAAACAAATTAACAGGGTACTCATTTTGTGAAGCTGAGAATCGATTTGAAGCCATTGCCTCACATGATGCTCTTGTAGAACTCTCTGGTGTTTTGAACACCTTAGCTGTCTCTTTCATGAAAATTGCCAATGACATTCGCTTTCTTGGCTCCGGACCTCGAAGTGGCCTGGGAGAACTTATTCTCCCGGCCAATGAGCCAGGGTCTTCCATTATGCCAGGAAAGGTGAATCCTACCCAAGCAGAAGCGCTAACAATGATTTGCGCCCAAGTAATGGGAAATCATGTAACTGTTTCCATCGCCGGCTCCAATGGCCATTTTGAACTCAATGCATTTAAACCTGTTATTATTTATAATGTTCTGCACTCCATAACCCTTTTGGCAGAGGGAATCGAAAGCTTTGATAAAAAATGCCTTCAAGGACTCCAAGCTAACACAGAAAAAATTCAAGAAAATCTTGAAAAATCTCTCATGCTTGCAACAGCACTCAACCCTTGGATTGGATATGATAAAGCAACAGAAGTTTCACAAAAAGCTTATAAAGAAAGCCTCACCCTCAAACAAGCCGCCATAGAGTTAGGCTATTTATCAGAAGAAGAATTTGACCGAATTGTTGATCCTAAGAAGATGGTTGGCCCATGCTTAAAGGAGTAATGCTGCTCATACAACGCTCTCTGAATAAGCGTCGCTAAGATCTCTTTTTTGTTCCAGCCGTAATAAGCATTTCTGCTCCAAAAGAACCCACCAAAGTTTTTGCCTTAATTTGGTTCAAATAAGCTTGGTTCAACTTTTGAGCAACAGCCATCAACTTACGAAACTCGGCCTGATCTGGAGAAGAAAGCAAGAAAAACTTCTCACAATCCTCAGGAGAAAATAAAAAATACTTGTTTTCAGCCATAATAAGCAGACCACCAGGTTTTAAAACCCGCTTCATTTCTTGAATGGCTTTTTTAGGGTCTGGCAAGTGGATCATCACCGTTTGGCAAAACACGAAGTCAAACGTGTTGTCCTCAAATGGAAGAGCCGTTGCTCCACTTTCTTGATAAGAGATATTTTTCTGCTCTTTGCTTTTTTCACGCGCAACATCGAGGATTGCCTCATCTACATCCACACCGATAATTGAACTATCTGAAGCAGTAAATTCTGAAAGCAATCGCGTGGAGTTTCCAGCACCACACCCCACATCTAGAACTGCCTTCTTTTCCCTCAGTTTAAATTTTTCTATCAGCAGTTTTTTATACTCTTCACTCCACCAAAAATCCCGCACATCTGCAGCTAAATGCAGGCTAAAGTCTGTTGTCGACATCAAAGAAGACGCATGCGCTCCTTTCTTCTCCTGTGCAAAAAGAGAACGCGGCACCAAGAAAAAACACAAAACACATAAAGAAACGAAAAAATAACCAAAAGAGGAATAAGACATGTTTTCTCCATGTTACGTGAACTAAAAAACGAGCAAACAATAAGCCCAACATTAATAAGAAAAAATAGAGGAAAAAGGTGAATCGATCAATACAAGAAACAGGAGAAAAAGCCTGATTTTATGACAAAAGCGTTTGAAATGATGGCTCTTGCATAAGTGCGTAAAATTTTGTGTCTGCGTCAAACCGCTGAAAAAGGTCGGCATCTTTTAGAGATTCAAGAACAAGAGCAGTGGCCTCTTCCGACAATTGTCCTTCCCCTTTCACCTTCAGATGATAGGTCATAAACTCCATCCACTCATCTAAAGGAACTAACTTGAAAGATTTATATTCTGTATACGTATGCACATAAGTCTGAGCAAAATTAAACCCTGTCTTACAAGAGTCATTCGGTATAGGAGTAGAACCATTTTTCGAAAGCCCCTCAAGATATGCACGCGCCTCTGAAAGCAATGGAATTATATGAGCACCTGGCGACTCCTTAAAGTTTTCCAACAGTTCCTTTGCCTGCGATTGTTTTTCTTGGTCTGATTTTTCCTCAAGTGCATGAAAGTACTCTGCAACCGAAAAATGCAGCCGCGCATTTTCATTCATAATACTAATTGCCTTTTCAAGGTCCGTTTTCTTATACTCACTTTCAACCTCGATCCAACCAATACATGGGCCCCACCCATTTGTGAACCACCTTGTTTCTGTTTGTTCAACGCCTCCCGTCACATGTGTTTTTCGGCTCTTTATTTCTAAAACATTTGTTTTATCACGCGGGAGTTGAGAAAAATATTCCTCTGTTAATTCACGTTCATAGGCTTCTTGAACAGTTTTATCTGATTCATCTATTTGGCCTCCAATGGTGACTTTCAAAGAATTCATCCCAAATCGATCTCCTGCAATAAGATACTTGGCCCCTGTTTCTGAGCACCGGTAAATCCGCAAAACACTCATCCCAAACGTTCCAGGAACAGAGTGAAGCTCTTCATTCCAAACGTGCCTCAGCTCATCAGGAATTGGTGTTGTAATAGCTAAGCTCTTAGAAATATGCTGATGCTGTTCCGCTTTTTCATAAAAGTCTTCAGGTAATTCCTTAACTGCAAAGACACGCACACATAATAAAATAAGCAACAAAAATCTCATATTTACATTCTCACTCAACCATCATCTCTAAATCGAGGAGAAAAATTTTTAAAATTCAACTGTTAAAAATTTTCTTTTAATGAAGCACAAATACCATTTTTCATTCTCTATTTTTTTGACTTATCTTCTCTCATGCGGCATAGTTCAATCAAGATTCATAGAGAAAATCATGCGTAAACTTTCCGGTGACGGCCCCTATAACAAAACATGTAAAACGTGGCTAGAAAACCATTTTCAAGCTCCCCTTGTGGTTCTCACGCCTTCCTGCACAGCTGCTCTTGAAATGGGCCTTTTGCTTATGGATGTAAACCCTGGCGATGAAGTGATTGTTCCCTCTTTCACATTTTCATCAACAGCTTCTGCGGTGGTTTTGTTGGGCGCTATTCCTGTTTTCATTGACAGTGATCCAAAAACCCTAAATATGGACCCAAAGGCCATTGAAAGCGCCATCACTCCAAAAACCAAAGGCATCATCCCCATGCATTATGCAGGCGTTGGATGTGATATGCCCTCTATTTTAGACATTGCAAAAAAAAATAATCTTTTTGTTTTAGAGGATGCAGCTCAATGCATGGGCGCCTCTCTAAATGGCAAACGACTCGGCACATTTGGACAAATTGGGGCTTTTAGTTTTCTTGATGCCAAAAACATCTCATGTGGGGAAGGAGGCTGCTTAGTTGTTAACGACCCCGCCCTCGTTCAACGTGCAGAAATCATCCGAGATAAAGGGACCAATCGCAGCTCCTTTTTTAGAGGGGATATCGATAAGTACACCTGGGTTGACAGAGGATCTTCTTATCTAATGAGTGATC
>CAYGMA010000013.1:0-4376 GCA_964351045.1 uncultured Holosporaceae bacterium
ATCGCCATGCGCAGGTTCGAATCCTGCCACCCCAGCCACTCTACTTTTCTTCCTTTGATAAAAAATAACCCTCTTTATTATTTGAAATGAGAGAGTTGCTAAAAGCTTTTTGAATTTTTTTCTTGAGTCGATAGAGATGCGTTTCCAAGGTGTGTGTTTCTAAGTCTGATTTGTACCCCCACACATAGAGTAAAAGATCTTGGCGCGAGACAGGATTTTCAGGTGTTTGAAACAACTTAAAAAGAAGGTTTGTTTCTTTTTCTGTTAAAGGTATTTTTTGATGCGTTTTTGTGTTTTCTAGGAGGCGGCTATCATAGTCAAGAGCAAATGAGTGATAAACCATCTTATGTTTGATGGTTTTCTTTATAAGGGCAATAAATTGCTCCACACGGAATGGCTTTTTTAGGCTATAGATTTGTTTGTCTGGAACAGAAGGCAGTGCATCAGAGACTAAACAAATGATGGTTGCCGTGTCAGGGAGGTTTTTTAGGTCTTGAACCGTTGGGTCATTCAAAATGAATATATTTTGTTGAAGTGAATTTTTTTCTAGAGGCTCAAACATGATTTCAATTGGAAGAACCAAGTTACAAAGAGTTTGCTTCAGAGAATTAGAGTTTAAATTTGTATAAACTGTAATCATGGTGAGATCAGCCGTTGAATTTTTGGGTCAAAATACGCGAAGAGGGTTTTGTAGAGATTTTTTTTAAAGTCTACAATTTCTTCCACGAGCTCCTCGGAAGGTTTCCACGTCCAGCGAGAGAACTCTGGGTGCTTTGTGTGAAGATTGATATCAGATTCGTTGTTAAAATAGCCTAAAAACCATTTTTGCGTTTGTCCGACAACTCCTTCCCAGCTTGGGTCAGGGGTTTTTTTACGTAGGGACAAAGGAATATCGTAAGAAATCCAACCGGGATAGGTATCTTTTAAAACAATATTACGTGTGCCAATTTCTTCTTCAAGTTCTCTGAATAAAGCATGCTCAGGTGTTTCGTTGGGATCAATTCCGCCTTGGGGGAGTTGCCAAGACCCGGGCATATCAATGCGTTCTGCTGCAAAGATCAACCCTTGTTTGTTGTAAAGAATGGCGCCGACGCCGGGTCTGTATTTTGACGTAGAAAGGCTCATTAAAAAGCTCCTGAAAAATAAGCAGGCATAAAAAATAAAGGGTTATGTGGGCCTTTTTTAAAGGTCTTTTTTATATGCTTGGATGGTTTTATCATTTTTGAGTAAATCATTGAGTAATATAAAAGCCTTTTGGTATAGAGCATCATGAGCCTCTCCATCTGGTGCTTTTTCCTTAGTATGCGAAATAATAATATCGGGCGCAATACCCTGTTGATCAATGTTTGTTCCATTGGGTGTTTTATAAAAATGAGTGGTGAGTTGTAGGCTGAAGTTGGAATCTAAGGGAAAAATTGTTTGAACAGAGGCTTTTCCATGGGTTTTTGTGCCAAGAATAAGAGCTTTATTATGATCTTGAAGGCATCCAACAACGATTTCTGCGGCTGAGGCTGTTTGATCATCTACTAATAAAACAAGAGGCGTGTTTTCAAACAGAACACCAGAGCCTGCGTAATATCCTTTATGGTCTGATGGTGTTTTTCCTTGAACGCTGGTGATGAGTTGGTTGTTAATAAAGAAATTGCAAAACTCAATGCCAGCTTTAAAAAGCCCGCCAGTGTTTCCTCGGAGATCAATAATAAGACCTTTAACAGATGGATCTTTTTTCAGATTAAATAAGATTTTCTTTAACTGTGTAATGGTTTTACGGCCAATGAAGCTTGGGATTTTAATGAAAGCAATGGGCTTGTTTATATGCCAGGTAATTTCATTTAAAGCAATTTTAGCGCGGGTGAGGGTTTTTGTTAATTGAGCTTTATTGCGCTTTATTGTTAAAGAGATTTTTTCCTGGTCATCGTCTCTTAAAAGTTGTTGAAAGTCGTCAAAAGAAAGGGTGTCTGTAGCTTGATTGTTAATGGATAAAATGATGTCTCCTACCTTCAATCCATCCTTCTCTGCAGGTGATCCTTTAAACACAGCTTGAATTAAAAACCCATTTTGTGTCTGGGTAAAAACAATGCCAATTCCTTGGAAATTTCCTTTTAAATGATCTTTTAAAGTTTGAGTCCCTTGTTGGGAAATGAGCTTTGCGTGTGGGTCGATCTTAGCTAAAACAGTTTCGAGGGATAGCTTTATGAGCTGTTCTTTTGTGTGAGAATAAGGAGAATTTTTAGCAATAACGTTTAATGTTTTTACATAGTCATTTAAGGCTTCATATGAGGAAATGTCGACCTTGTTTGCGTGAGCTAGTGAAACAAACCATAAAGCGATAAAAAAGAAAAATCTCATGGGTTACTGTCTGTTTTCAATCCATTTTGTGGGGTTAATGGTTTGTTCGTTACGTCTGAGTTCTAGATAAAGTTTCGAGGTTTTTTGATCATTCATAGTGCCAAGAGGTTCTCCGGCATCGACGGTTTGACCAACATCTGCGGATAAGGTATTGAGGCCGGCAAGGATTGTGTAATAGCCTTTTTGTTCATGTTTGATGATGACCATATTTTTGTAGTTTCTGAAGGGGCCTGCAAAGATTATTTGGCCTGTGATAGGGGCGAGAACCCAAGCGCTAGGGCGGGCTTGGAACACAACGCCGAGGCCATCTAAGTTATCGGAAGACGGTTTTCCAAACGCCTCAATAACAGGTCCCTGAACGGGTAAAATGGTGTATTTACCTGTGAGATCGGGGGATAAAGTGGCTGATGGTGCTGCTATTTTTTGCTTTTTTGAAGAGATTTTTCCGACCAATTCACGGATATTTTTGGCCTTTTCAGCCAGTTTTTTGACTCTTTCAGCTATTTTTTTGCGTCTATTGAGCTCTTTTTTTAGCAATGCGCGACGACGTGTTAATAACCGAGTCATTTTTTTAGACTGTTGTTGAAGAGCGAGGCGGTTCGCTTCTAGATTACTTTTCTCTTGGTCAATGGTTTGTCGAAGGAGTGTTAAGTTTCCGAGTTCAGATTGAAGGCCTAAGTTGGTTTCATGGGCCCATTTCATAAGAGATCGCATTAAGATGACGCCACGAATGAGCTCGTCGGGCGTGGTGGTGGCTTGCAACAAACTGTCGGGGCCGTGGCGAGAGAGGCGGCCAATGGCGGTGATGAGGTCTTGCATTTGCTGGTGTCGAGCTTTTAACTCAGCTGTTTTTAAGCGTCGGATTTGATCGAGTTCTGTGAGTTTTTTTTCATTTTTTTCTAACCCTTGTTCCAGTTGACGATTTTGCTTGGACAGGGAAACGAGGTCACGGTTGATTTTTTTGCAGGCGGCGTCTTGTTTAATGGCTGTTGCAAGAGAGGGAATGACATCCTCTGCATGGAGGCTGCCACTGTGGAGACAGCCAAGAGTGAGGAGAGAAATCAAAAACAAGCGCATATTAATCCTTTTTTATAAGTGAGTGACCTGAAAAACAGGCGGGGCTGGGGATGTTTAAAAGATCTAAAACTGTGGGGGCCACATCAACAAGGCCAGCGGGACCTTGGTGGAAAGAAACGCCCTTTTTTCCCGCTAGAACAAAAGGCACCGGGAAGCACGTATGGGCTGTGTGAGGTTTGTGCGTGGTAGGGTTTTCCATGCACTCAACATTTCCATGATCAGCAGTGATGAGGAGAATTCCCTCATTTTTTAGGGTGCAGCTGAGCAAACGTGCGAGGCATTGATCGATGGCTTCCACAGCTTGGATGGCAGCGTTTTTGTTTCCAGTATGTCCAACCATGTCGGGATTGGCATAATTTACCAAAAGAAAATCATACTTTTTTGAGTTCAATGCATCGCAGAGTTGGTCTGTCACTTCCTCTGTGTTCATTTCGGGTTTTAGATCGTAGGTTGCAACTTTTGGAGAGGGAATCAGAACACGCGTTTCATGAGAGGAGGGTGTTTCGTTTCCGCCATTGAAAAAATAGGTCACATGGGCATATTTTTCTGTTTCAGCAATGCGGAATTGTGTAAGGCCATTTTTTTCTAATATTTCTCCTAAGGTGGTTTCAGGAGATTGAGGCGGAAAAAGTGTGTGCATATAGGGGGCAAGCCAATCGGCGTATTGGGTGAGGCCGTAAAAAGAGCACGCATGGACAAGGGTGTTTCTTACGAAACCTTGAAACTCAGGGAAGGTGAGAGCCTTTAATAACTGGCGTGCACGGTCGGCTCTGAAATTAGCCATGAGAAACGCATCGTTAGCATGAACGCCTTGGTATCCTTCTGCTACATGAGGGGGGATGAATTCATCTGTGATGCCGTGTGCATGTTGGGTTTCGATGCAGGAGACAGCATCGGTATACACGGGCCCTTTTCCTTGGGTGATGGCTTCATAGACGGGCTGGACGCGT
>CAYGMA010000013.1:4386-12395 GCA_964351045.1 uncultured Holosporaceae bacterium
GTGCCAAGACGCACAAAATGAAAGGCGCTCTTTCAGAAAAAGAGGTGCACTGGTGGGGGGAGTATCGCGGCCATCTAAGAACCCATGAATACACACAGGAATATGGTTAGCAGCCAAAATTTTAATGAGTGCCTTGATGTGAGAGAGATGACTATGGATGCCGCCATTTGACAGAAGCCCCATGAGATGACAGGTTCCGCCAGAGCGTTTGAGGGTTTCAATAAAAGAGAGAAGCTCTTTGTTTTTTTGAAGAGAATTTGTTTCAATAGCTTGGGTGATGCGCGGTAAATCTTGGAGGAGGATTTGTCCAGATCCGAGGGTGATGTGGCCGACTTCTGAGTTGCCCATTTGCCCTTCTGGGAGGCCTACCGCAGGGCCACTGGCTTCAAGGGTTCGGACGGGGCCTTGAGCACATAATTGATTCCAGGTGGGGAGGTTGGCTTCTGTTATGGCATTGGTTTTTGAGGCAGGTGCGTGACCCCATCCATCTAGAATGCAGAGAACAACAGGTTTTTTTGTCATGACACCAATTGATATATTTCTATGAACTATACCTTAACTGGTTCAGGAGCTAAAGTGTTAAAGGTTTTTTAGTTAAAAGAAAAAGAAAAATTAAAAATAATTATTTGACTTAACTGAAAATTAATCAAATTCGCGCCATACTTATTTGGCAGCGCATTGTGCGCTTTTAATCCTAATAAATGAGGCAAAAAATTATGACCTATTCTTACTTTAAAAAATTTATTCTTTTCATGGCAGCCTTTATTGGCCTGCATTCTTTACAGGCGGATCCTACCAGTCTTGCTGAAGAAGGTATTGATGTTAATATTAGAAAGGCGGTTCACTATACTGGCCCATCTTCCGTTAAAGCAGCGGTTACAGAGCACCATGACTTAATGGCAAATGATGCAACCCTCCCAGCTACAGCACTTGTGAAACTCGTTGAAGATGTTCAGGAGAAGCCTATTGCGCCTCGAAAAAAGAGAGATTGTTGTGCAAAATGCTGGAGTGGTTTTACGCGATGCTTTAAGAAAACGACAGATTATACAAAGTGGTTTTTAGATCAAGTTGAAGAGTATTACCCTCTTGCAAAACAAGGATTTGAAAAAGCGCTTGTTTGGTCAGAAGACTTTGCGCTTTTCTTTGGAAATCCAGAGCTAGCTACAAAAATTAAAGATCTTCAAACTAAAGGGGGACGTTATGCAGAGCTTGCTGAAAGATATTTAGAAATGGCAGCAAATAGTTCTCTTCTTTTGAAAAAAGTATCTGAGGCTCTTAGCCTTATTAAATTTGAGGGCCAGGATGATTTTTTTGCGCAAGTAAGAAACACAATTCCAACAATTTTTAGTTTAGCGAGTGATGTTAAAAACGGATCTTATGCTTATCAAAATGCAGAAGGGGATTTAGAGTTTTTTGTAAAAAGGGGAGATGAAAATCCAGCTTTGCATCTTTCATTAGATGAAACACTTCTTGATCTTCTTGCAACAGATTTTGAAGAGTATAAAGCTGATTTAGGGTTTCAAGATAGCTTGGCTACTTGGAGAAATTGGAAAAAATCTTTTAATGCAAAGCAGCTGGGTATTGGCGCTCAAATGAAAGATGTCTTTATCCGCCTTGGTGATGCCTTCTCCAAAATCACAGCAGTTGAACTGGATCAAGATACAGGAACCGTTTCATTCTTTCCTCCTTCAAAGAAGGACGCAGCTGATAAAGAGCCCGTTTTTGTTCTTACAGTGCCGGGATTTGACCAGTCTTGGTCTCCTGCTGAGACACCTAAGGTTTCTGTTTCTGCAGAAGAGCGTGGTGATTCTGATCAAGCTACAGAAGGAGACACTATTGATTTCACGCCGCCTGCTGATGATGATGAAGGAGCAACAGAAGTCTAAACGCTTCTTTTGTTTAAAAGCTGAAAACCCCTCGGTTGAGGGGTTTTTTTAGAGCTAAATTTATATAAGTCCTATAGAGTTAAGTCTTTTTCCACGCTCTGGTGCCCTTACACCCTTTATACCTTGTGAAACACCTTTTCTCTACGCCCTGGGACCTGACATTGGGAGCTGTTAAACAAAGATCAACGCTCAACTAAACTGATCGTAAAAAAGAGGCATTCTGCCTCATTAATCACTGGACTCCGCGATCAAGTCGCGGAGCGTAGGGGGGATGAGAAAAATAGGACTAGGACGTAGAGGGGGGGAAGGATGCAGAGAAAAAAGTAGTTGCAGAGCGTCGGAGGGGGTGGCGCTTCAAGAGGAAGAAAGAGGTATATCGACTGTAGAGAGATGAGGAAGGGTGGAGAAAAAATAGGACTAGGACGTAGAGGGGAATTTTACCCCTTCCGCCGGATATTCTATCCAATGAATGTGCTTAGCTTTCCTAAAGTCTGCACCAGATCTCTTACTTCGATTTTTGAAGGTGTATCGTATGGCCTTTCTAAGTTTAAAACTAACTGTAATGCCCTTACATTTTCTAGTTGTTTTTTGAAGTGCACTAAGTTTTCAACTGACTTATTTTCACTTGTTTTTACTTCAACGATTAATTTCACCTCATCGTCAATTTTTACAAGAAAATCTACTTCAGCCCCATCTTTTGTTCGTAAATAATGAAGACTGCAGCGATACCCTTTTGTATCTTCTAAATAGTGCAACCTTTTTAACAAGGCGCACGCAACCAGATTTTCTAATTTTGCGCCTTTATTTTTGATCCTTCCAGTATCATAAAAATAAAGCTTAGGCTCTTTCAATATGGCTCTTGCGATGTTTCGATGGTATGGAGTCACGCGAAAAACAACATATATATTTTCTAACATTGTGATCCAGCTTTGGATTGATTTTGGATCAGCGGCTAAGTCACGTGCTAGAGTTGCATATGAGATGCTTCCTGCAACTCTGCTTTTTAGCAAATCAATTAACAGCTCTATTTTTTTAAGAGAATATATTGAGAATAGGTCTAGAAAGTCTTGCCGCAAAATGATGTCTAAGTGAGTTCTTTGCCAACGCCGGTAGAAATCTTCTGTTCCTTCTAAAAAAGGCTCTGGAAATCCGCTATAATTATAAAGTCTGTGAAAAACTTCTTTCTCATCTTTTTCCCAATTGTTGAGGCCTTCTTCTAAATCTATTGGGTGGAGTCTAAAGCTGAAGTATCGTCCAGCTAATGAGTCACCAACTTTGCTAAATGTTTCTAAGTTAGCGCTTCCAGCGCCAATTAAGCGGGGGGTGTTTCCTTCTGTATCATAAATACCTTTAATCCAACTTTTCCAATTTGGCATTTTGTGAATTTCATCAAAAATTAGAGCCTCTACATCTCTAGGCCATTGTTTTTTGTGCAAAAACGCGCGATCTTCTGATGAATCGTAATTAAAATAACTATATGTTTTAAAGAGGGATCTTGTCAGGGTTGTTTTTCCTGACTGTCGAGGGCCGCTTAGTAGTATGATCTTGTTTTTGCTGTCTTTTTTAATACTTTCAGTTAAGGATCTTTTCATGATTGCGCTAACATATATTATGTCCAGAATAGACTAAAATCCTTAAAAGTCAAGACTTATTGGGAAAGTAATCCTTTTTAGTCATTTTTTGTTCTTTGAGAAAATGACGATTAAAACGTTAACAAGGGGGTCAGAATGGTTTTATTGCATTCTCTGAATTGGTCTTGGTATTTTTTCTTAAGTTCAGTTGAGCTATCGCTTTTTTAGGGCTGGACTCCGGGATCAAGTCCCAGGACGTAGAGGGGGGGTGAGCCCTAAGACGCAGATAAAAAAGGAGTCGTGGAACGTCGGAGGGAGTGGGGGCAAGGCTTTTTAGCTTATTGCCCCCAGTTTTACTCAGGCCAATTTCAGTTGAATTTGGCTGTATGCATTAGGCTTTAATGCTATAGAAATGGTGGCGGCCAATGGTCACCACAGGCTTTTGCCCGCGGGCCCATCTGGGTTTAACCGATTTGGTGTGATAATGGGTTGCGCCTTTGGTAATTGTTTTTGTTCCTTTGAGGGCAATTTCTAGGGCATCACGAGCTTCTTTGTACCCAGTATTTTTTTTGCTTAATTTGAGCATTTTTCTGCGATTTGGGTCTCTTCGATTCCAGCACGAAAATTGATAACGGGCTTGCACAACTTTCTTAGGAGATCGACGTGATTGACGCACCCGTTGTAGAATCACTTCGGCTACAGCGATTTTCCCATCCATGGATTGGTTGCGGGCTTCTCCCCAAATGGTTCTGGTTACGGCGTCTTTTTCTTCCTCACTTAAGATAAGAGGAAGTTCTGCAACAGGAAGACCTGCTTCTGATGTGGGTTTAATGAGACTTCTTGCTAATTCATACGTTTCTTCTATGGAGTGTGCGTGGATTTTTGGCATAAAAGAGCCGCATGCCACAAAAAGCACGATCATAAAAACAGGGATTACAAACCGTATGTTAAGCATTTTTACCTCTATAACACTGTTCATGGTTTATATAAGCCTGATTTTTTGAAATTCAAGGGTGAAAAGGTTATAGCGCATCTGATTCCCCTTCAGAGCACACTTCTAATACTTCTGGAATATAATGTCGCAGCATGTTTTCAATGCCGTTTTTTAACGTAACTGTTGAGCTAGGGCAGCCAGAGCATGCGCCTTTGAGCTTTAAATACACAATACCTTTTTCATAACGGGAAAAAACGATATCCCCGCCATCAACAGCAACAGCTGGGCGGATGCGGGTGTCGAGAAGATCTTTAATTTGCGTGACGATTTCTTGATCTTCTTTTGAATAGGTGGCTTCTTCAGCTTTGTCAGCTGCCTCTTGTGCAGGCTGGGTGTTTATTATGGGCAAGTTGGCCATGAAATGATCCATCAACGCGCCAAGAATCAAAGGTTTTGCAACGTCCCATACAGTCTCTTGAGATTTGGTGACAGAGACAAAATCTGTGCCAATGAAAACGCCGTTCACAAAGTCTAAGGAGAATAACCGTTTTGCTAACGGAGAGCGCTCGGCTTCTTCTTCTGTTTTGAACTCAAAAGACCCTGTTTCAAGCAACATGAGTCCGGGCATGAACTTCATGACATTTGGATTTGGTGTGTCTTCTGTTTGTATAAACATGGGCCTTTAAAAATTTTGTGACCTTTAAGGTACCAAATTGTCAAAAAAAAACAATCTTTCAAAAATAGAAAGAGGGAAGTGTTCTTTCAATCCCTTGGTTTTCAAGGAGTATTAAGAAAAATGAGAGGAGCTATCGCACATTTATTGACTGGACTCCGCGATTAAGTCGCGGAGCGTAGAGAGGAGAGAGTCACGGGGCGTAGAGAAGCATAGAGGGGGGAGTTACCGGGCGTAAAGCAGATTAAGGATAGATCAAAGAAATAAGTGGACTAGCCCCCAAGAAAAAAGGTTACGGTTGTTTTTTTGAACAATACATTCTATTTAATTAAGGAAAGAATTATTTGTATTATGGCCTTAAAAGTATTAACAGCTCATAATCGAAAACGTAAAATGCCGTCTCAGCCAGTTGACGTGCTCACAGAAGAGGTGAAGGCATTTATTAAGGATTTGTCCGACCTTATGTATAAGGACGACGGCGCTGGGTTAGCTGCGCCACAAGTGGGGGTTTTGAAGCAAATTCTTGTTTTAGATATTAAAGAAGATGACGGATCTGGAAAAGGATTGATGACTTTTATTAACCCAGAGGATGTTGAGGCGTCGTCTGAAAAAATAACGTTGAGAGAAGGATGCCTCTCATTGCCTGGGATCAGTGCTGAGATTACACGCCCTGTGTCTGTTACAGTGCGATACCGGGATGAAGATTTTAAAGAGCAAACGCTTCATGCAGATAAATGGCTCGCACGCTGCTTATTGCACGAAATGGATCATCTGAAAGGGGTTCTTTATATTGATCATTTATCTCCTTTAAAGCGAAAAATGTTATTGAAACGGTCTATGCGATATCAACGGACGCGTGAGTTGTAGTGATGAGAAAGCCGCGTCTAATTTTTATGGGAACCCCAAGCTTTTCTGCAGATATCTTGGAGGCTTTAATCCAAACCCAGAAGTATGAGGTTTGTGGGGTATATACACAGCCCCCTAGAAAATCAGGTCGCGGGCATAAAGTTCAAAAAAGCCCCGTGCATGTGTGTGCAGAGCGTTATGACTTGCCGGTGGAAACGCCTATTTCTTTGAAAACACCTATGGATCAAGAACATTTTTCAAGCCAAGAGGCAGATATTGCTGTGATTGTGGCGTATGGACTGATTCTGCCAGAGCCTATTTTATCGGCGCCAAAAAAAGGGTGCTTGAATATTCACACCTCGCTGCTTCCTCGTTGGCGTGGTGCAGCGCCTATCCAACATGCGATCTGGGCGGGAGATGCTGAAACAGGGGTGTGTTTAATGAAAATGGATGCAGGACTTGATACAGGGCCTGTTTATGCAACGGAGACTCTTTCGATTGATGCACAGGAAACCTCTGGCACATTATTCAACCGATTGAAAGAGACAAGCATTCATGTGTTGCTTGAGACGCTTCCAGCTATTCTATCAGGAGACCTTTCTCCTGTGCCTCAGAAAGAAGACGGGGCCACGTATGCGTCTAAACTGACGAAAGAGATGGGCGCGCTGGATTGGGGGAAGTCGGCTGTTGAGCTGGAGCGTCAAGTGCGGGCCTTTAACCCACAACCGGGGTGCTGGTTTGTGTATCAAGGGCAAAAACTCAAGGTGTATGAGGCAGAGATTCTTGAGGATGTTCGGTGTTTTTCTGAGGAGGAGCGGGGTCGTATTCTGAACAAAGAGTTTCATATTGCCTGTGCACAGGGTATTTTTGTGCCGCGTAGGATTCAAAAACCAGGAGGAACTCCTTTGCCTCTTAAGGAGTTTGTGAAAGGATTTTCTTTTACTCCAGGGGATGCGGTTTTTTAATGCCTCGTTATAAGCTAACAATTGAGTATGATGGGCAGGGATATGCCGGGTGGCAGCGTCAGAAAGAGATTCTTTCTATTCAGCAGGTTGTTGAAGAAGCACTGGCTCAGTTTATTCCAGAGAAGCCAACGCTGACTGTTGCAGGCAGAACGGATGCGGGAGTTCATGCAACAGGGCAAGTGGCTCATGTTGATATCCAATCAGAACGGTATTCAACGGATGAGATTTTATCGGCAACAAATCATTTTTTAAAGCACAACAACAAGGTTTCTATCCTTAAGGTGGACACCGTTTCAGATGAGTTTCATGCGCGGTTTTCTGCCACGAAACGGTTTTATGTGTATAAAATTATCAATCGAAGGGCACCCTTAACGTTTCAAAGCCACTTGGCTTGGCATGTGATGAAGAAGTTGAACGTAGGGGCGATGAAGGAAGCGGCAACCTATTTGATTGGGCATCATGACTTTAGTAGCTTTCGAGATAGCCAATGCCAAGCAAACAGCCCAATGAGGACGCTTGATGTTTTTGATATTCAGGCGCAAGGAGAAGAGGTTTTTTGTCGTGTGGAAGCACGCTCTTTTTTGCATCACCAAGTGCGAATTCTCACTGGAACCTTGGTTGAGGTTGGGCTTGGGAAGCGTAAGTCTTCTGACATAAAAGAAATCTTGGAGAAGAAAGATCGTCGGTGTGCTGGGGTGACGGCACCTGCTCATGGTCTTTATTTAACAGGAGTTTCTTATGATAACATCTCTTAAGCTTCCTTGAAAAACAACCTGGGAATTCTTATACTTTAAGTATGGCGACACATAAAAATAAAGTTTTTGAAAGCACTTTTCCTCACGAGGAGGTGTCTTCTCGTGTGCGGCTTTGTGCTGAAAAAAAATGCAAAAATCCAGGCATTCACCGGGCGCCAAAAAGCCGAGGAGAAAAAGGGGTTTTTCTTTATTTTTGTGCAGATCATATCACGGCTTATAATGCTAAATGGAATTATTATGCGGGCATGTCAGCAGAGGAAGTTGCCCGGGAAAATGATATTGATTTAACGTGGCGGCGACCCCGGCACCTGTTTGGCACAGGCACTAAAACACAGCAAAAGTTTTGGCGGGCAAATCCTTATGAGGCGTTTACCCAAGG
>CAYGMA010000014.1:0-12215 GCA_964351045.1 uncultured Holosporaceae bacterium
ATCACCGTTTCCTGTTTTTAGGCAAAAATGTCCTCCTAAGCTAGCTTCATCACCTGCATCCACCTGTTGTTGCCTAAGAACCTCTCTCACTGCTTCTTCCAGGTTCTCCTCTGTTTTTGACAAAGTACCTTCATACGTCAAGGTAAAGCACTCCTCGGGAAGATCAATTGATTTAAATCCAGCTTTTTCTGCCGCTCTCCATGAGCCAACATTTTCCAAACTTGAGGTCATAACAACTTGCTTCAAAACTTCACCAGAGAAAGCAGAAATAAAATCTGAGGGCTTCATTTTTTGTGCATTACATGTTTCAAACAATTCTTGCTGTTCACCCGTTAGTGCTCTTTGCTCTTGCAAGGCTTTAGCTAGATTTCCAAGGTTATTCACCATTGGCGCTAGACCATGCGTCACCTCATGAAGAACAGATGACATAATACCCTTTCCCCAATACTTAGGCATTAAAGCATAGGCTATTTCTGAAACACCTGGATCGTCACCAGCACCCATCACAATGTACCCAATCTGTTCATTTGAATCATTCAAAATAATCATAGCCCCATGTGGTTGCCCCAACTGTGTTCGAGGAAGCCAAGAATTAGACAAACGCGTTTTAGTAGATTCTTTATCACGCGGATTTCCATCACCAAAAAACTTCATTATCTCTGCATTTGCAAACAACCCTTGAAAAAAAGGAATGTCTTCTTCTCTAGCCTCCCGTGCATTCCAAGAAACTGCTGGTTGGCCTCTATCTTCAGACAATTGTGAAGGCCTCATTGTAGCACTCCACTCTCCATTGTCACCAAACTGAATCTCTACGATTGATGAAACGTAGCTAGTTAAAAGAATTACTAATGTAAAAAATAATGTACGCATTTTTAACCTCTTAAATTTTTTATAAAAAATCATATTTAATGTAAAAAAGCAAATTTTCATTTAAAGCTGTTCCAGATAAATTTTATAACCGGCAACGTACTTTTCTTCAAACAATCTTCTTTTTGTTTTCGCCTTAATTAAACTTTTACATTATCTAACACTTCTTAGGCAGTTCAATGACAAAAATACTGCCTTTTTTATCTGCCTTTTCTTCTACTGAAATGCGTCCACGGTGGTTTTCAACAACCCTCTTAACAATCAACAAACCCAAGCCTTTCAAACCTTCTGGAAAAGAACCATCATTTTTTAAAACTGTCTCAAGCATTTTTTTTGCATGGCCTTTAAACCCAATCCCATTATCCTCTACTTTAAATACCCAAGATTTCGGTGTTTCTGCTTGTGTAATACACACCATCGGCTGATCAGATTCATTATATTTTACAGCATTAATGATTAAATTTAAAAAGAGCTGTTTTATTTGGGTTCGATCCGCCTCAAACAGCTGTGGCTCACTACTCACTTGAAGGTGGGCATTTCTTTCTTTTAGCAAACTGTAAATTTCTTTCTCTAATTCCCCAAGAAGATCCTTTAAAATAAGAGGCTGAAGAACCGCAAAACTCTCCCCAACTTGACTATAAATTAAAATTTTTTGAATTAACTGCGCCATGTTTTTGCAGCTTTGAGAAATGCTTTCTCTTATGCTCTTCTTTTCATCCTCCGAAATAGTGTCTACCCCCAAAAGCTGACTATAGCTTGAGATGGTCCTTAAAGGCTCTCTTAAATCATGTGCACAAATGGTTGCAAAATAATCCAGCTGATCATTTGATTTCTTCAGCTGTTTAACGCTTTCTTTTAACTGCTCTTTTAAACGCTTATCCTGGGTCACATCTTCACAGAACAAAATGATCCCGCCTGGTGCACCAGTAAAACTAAACCATGTCGTTACAGAAAAGTTGAGAAAACGACTCTCTCCTTTTATGGGCACCTGAATTTCTTTTTTTAATAGTTTATGTTTTTTTTGGACTTGCTTTATAGATTCATAAAGAGACAAACATTCTTTTTCTGGAAGAGTTTTTTGCAAAGAAGCGTACTCTTTTGACTGAAAATAATTAATCCATGTTTTACTCTTGTTAATATAGTTCAAGTCATTATCCAACACAGCTACTGAAATAGGCATGGAATAAATGAACTTTTCTAAGAGCGTTTCCCGTGCTTTCACTTTTTCAAAAAGACGCACCTTTTCTTTTTCAGTTTCACGGGTATGTATTAGGTTTCCTAAAAAAAATAAAACCGACCTTAAAACTTCAATATCCTCCTCAGAAAAGCTTTTTTTTTGTCGTAAAAAAACCAAAATTCCTAATGTCTCAGATCCATATGTAATCGGCAGAAAGAGCGAATTCGCCTGATCAAAATTTTCCTTAAGTTTTAAATTTTTAATAAAATCAACCCCAACCCCAGAGAGAACTTCCTTCTCTTGGATAAGCTTGTTTAATACCACACTAGACCAAGAAAATGAGTCAGAACCACTCGGCAAATCTTCCCAATAAGGCTTTTGAGTTGATGCATAAGAAAGAGATAAAATTTCAGGAAATTTAGAAGGTGTTTTTACTGAAAAAATAAACCCAGCATCCATACCACAAAGCTTATTTAACGAAAATAAGACATCCTGATAAATGGCTCTAATGTCTTTATGAGAAAGATATTCATATTGTGCAATAGAAAGTACTTCAAGTATACTTTTGTAAATATGCGCATGCATCGATTTGTTAATAATTTATTAACCAACTTTAGCATAAATAAAGAACGTTATTAAAATGAAAAAATTCACCAAGTTTCTACTTGTTTGAGAAAAATGCTAACAAATACTTAATTTATGAGCTCTAATCAAAAAAAATCTCTCCTTTTTTCCTTGTTTGGAAACGTTATTGAATACTTTGACTATGCCCTCTATGGCTTTCTAGCAACTGAAATTTCAGCACATTTCTTTTCTAATAGCTCTGTTCAAGCTGGTATTTCAAAAACTTTCTTCGTTTTTGCTCTTGGGTTTTTAGCCAAGCCTTTAGGGAACATCCTTTTTTCTCGCATTGGAGATTATCACGGACGAGCAAAAGTCTTGCGCCTAAGCCTTTGGTTTATTTTTATTGCAACACTTGGATTAGCTCTCCTTCCCTCTCATCAGTCTTGGGGACTCTATTCAGCCGCTGGGCTAATTGCTTGCCGGTTTCTCCAAGGCTTCGCTATCGGAGGAGAAGCAAATGGTGTCACGTTAATTGTCTCAGAGTATCTAGGCCCAAAACACCAACACCTCGCACTAGGGCTTTCAGGTCTCTCTGCGAGTATTGGTATTCTACTCGCCTCCTACGCCGCGCGCCTTTTAGCCAATGACGTTGTTACAAACTGGCAAACTTTTTACCTTATCGGCGCACTTGTGTGTTTTGTTTTTATTTTTTTAAGAAAGAACCTCATTGAATCCCCTCATTTTCAAAAACATAAAGACACACCTGTTCAAAGAACGCTTCCCCTTTTAAAGGGTAATTGGCCATTTTTGCTCGTTGTTGTTTTTATTATGGGCGGAAATGGAGGGCTTTACCATTTTTACATTGTCTTTTTAAATGCCTACAGCTCAGACCTCCTAACTTTTTTTACCCAAAAAGAAGGCGCTAACATCAGCTTTTATGCAACATTAGGCTACACGCTTAGCAGCATAATTATGGGGTTATTAGCAGATCGTTTCTCCCCGTCAAAGATGATTCCAGGCCTCCTTATTCTGCTTTTTATCGTACTTACAGGTAGCTTTTTGAGCCTTTTCTTACAACAGAGTTTTTTGATTATTTTTTTCTTAGGTGGTTTTTTTATTGGCGCCTCTGGCATTCCCTTGCTCGCATCAATTATTCATTTTTTAGACACTCGAAAACGACATCGCATCATTGGCTTTGGACACGTTATTGGCTCCTGCCTCCTGTCTGGGACAGCTCCAATGATGGGCACAAAAATATTTTATCTCTCTTCTTACGGGCCTGTCTTTTACGGCTATTTTCTTTTTTCACTTTATGTAACCGGCTATTTAGGTCTTGTTTTTTTAATGAAAAAAGGTCAAGGTCAGGGAGCTAAAAATTAAAGACTCTCTTTTTCAATAAGCATGGCCCGTTCATCTTCCAAAAATCCCTCTAAAATCAAAGCCATTGCCATTGCGGTTGCCAGCAACTTTATTGAATATTATGACTATGCTGTTTATGGCTTTTTTGCAGCAAGTCTTGCCACCTCCTTCTTTCCAGAAGAATCCACCACCAGCGCCTTAACAAAGTCTTGGAGCATTTTTCTTCTTGGGTCTTTAGCAAAGTCTTTAGGGGCTTATGTTTTTGGGCGCTTTGGAGATGCACGCGGCCGCAAGTGGAGCCTCAGGTGGAACATTTTAGGCATTGGGATTACGACGCTTCTCATTTCCGTTCTTCCCGACTATCAAACACTTTCCATTTGGGCGCCGATCCTTCTTCTCACGCTACGATTGCTGCAAGGATTTTTTTATGGAGGAGAAGTTGATGGCATTCGTATTTATGTCTTAGAACACGTGGGAAACAAAGGCCCTTGCTTTGCAAACAGCTTAAGCTCTCTCTCCTCTTCCCTTGGTGTTGCCATGGCTGGCTGGATTTCTGCCTTTTCTTTCTTGTCTGCTTTTAACACTGATTCATGGCGCATTGCATTTGCATTAGGAGGCTTGGGAGCACTCCTTATTTTTGCCTTTCGCACGTTCTTACCTGAAACAAATTCTTTTAAAAAAGCACAAAAAACAGCTCAAAAACATCAAAAAACGACCTCAAATGAGTCCTTTTTCGACCATTTGAGGGCTCATTTTAGCATTTTTATCGCTATAATTTTGCTTTCTGCCTGCGTCTCTGGAAGCTATTATTTTTTAATGCTTTTTGGACCAACCCTATGGGGAAAGCTTCTTATGGTCTTCTCCTACAACGAAGCAAAAATTCTCACCAATCATGCCTTATGGATTTACACACTTTTGCTCCCCATCGCAGGTCTCATCGCAGATCGAGTGACTCCTAAAAAAACCTTTACGATCTCTCTGATTCTCTTGCTTATGCTGAGTTCTTGGTTCTTTGTTTTTCCAATAAAAATGCTTCTTCAAAACCACATTATTACTGGGATAGGCATTTGTTTGAGCTTTTTAAACGTATCAACTTATGTCTTAATCGTGCAACGTATCCCTGTTTTAAGTCGCTACCAGCTGATCGCTGTATCTCATGCCCTAGGCTCTTCTTTGTTAGCTAGCTCTGTCCCTCTTATTGGGACTCTTATCTGGCAAGAAACACACAACTTTTTCTGGCTTGGAGTGTATCTTTTTGCCTTACTCAGCGCTGGCCTCATCGCACTCTCTCTTATGAATTCCATAAAACCCCGCGCGATTTAATTTTCAACAAAAACCGACTTTTTAGTTCTTCACCGATAGTTTTTCATAATCCGGCTTTGATCGCGTTTCCAGTCTCGATCTTTGGTTGTGTCACGTTTATCGACTTTGCTTTTTCCTTTTCCAAGTGCCAGCTCAATCTTAACTTTTCCGCGTTCATTAAAATAGAGTCGCACAGGAACAAGCGTATACCCTTTGCGTTCAAGCGCCCCCACCAACTTACTGATTTCACGCTTTTTCAATAAAAGCTTACGCGGCCTCCGCGGTTCATGGTTAAAATGCCCAGCGGTCTGCCATTCATCAATCTGACAATTGCGTAAATATAAAGCGCCTTCATCATGGCTCGCAAAAGCATCTTGAATATTCGCCCGGCCATTACGTAAAGATTTCACCTCAGATCCCGTCAAAACAAGCCCTGCCTCGAAAAACTCTTCCAAGGCATAATCAAAGCGAGCGCGTCGATTTTGGGCTATGATCTTCCGTTGACTTGTCATCTTTAAAGGCTTATCTCTCCAACCGCTTTATAATTTCATCTCGGCCCAACAACTTCACCAATTTGCCAAGCTCTGGCCCTTTATCTAAACCTGTTAAAGCCAAACGAATGGGCTTCAGAAGCTCTTTTCCCCTACGGCCTGTTTTTTCCTTAAGGCACGTTTGCCACACTTGCCAAGGGTCTTCATCCCATCCAGATGTTGGCAAATAGCTACTTGCTTCTTTTAAAAATGCTTTATCTTCAGCAGAAAGTTCCGTTGTAAAATTTCCTTCTAAAATCGTGCACCAAAGAGTCAAATCAGAAAAAGACGTTAAATTTTTCTTTAAAGTTTCCCAAAGTGTTTCGTTTACTTGGGGCCACTCAGAAATATATGAACGAATGTCTTCATATCGGCTTTCATGAATTAATTTTGCATTCACCGTTTTCAATTCTTCTTCCGAGAACTTTGGCGTTGACCGCGCAAACGCATCAAAAGAAAAAGACTCAATCAAAGGCTGCAGGGTTTGAAAAGGCTCAACAGGTGTTGACGTTCCAATGCGTGCTAAAACTGCATTCAACGCCATGGGTAAAAGTCCTTCATTTTTCAAATCACTCACCCCTGTGCTCCCAAGCCGTTTTGAAATCCCGCCTCCTTTTTCATCTGCAATCAATGGCAGATGCGCAAAATGAAAGTCTTCTTGCTTATAGCCTAAGGCTTTAATGAGCTGCACTTGAATCGCTGTATTTGCCACATGATCCTCTCCACGAATGATATGCGTCACGTCAAGCTCACAATCATCCACAACAGAAGCCAACGTATAAATAGGCTTGCCATCTTCACGAATTAAAACAGGATCGCTTAAATGTGCTCCTTCAAAATGCACGGGTCCTCGCACCAAGTCTTCCCATTCAACCGCTTCATCTAAAATCTTAAACCGCCAATGAGGTGTGCGTCCTTGAGCTTCAAAAGCCTCGCGTTCTTGATCCGTTAAGTGCAGCCCAGCGCGATCATACTTAGGAGGCAATCCTTTGCTCAACTGCATTTTTCGTTTAAAAGCCAACTCTTCTTGCGTTTCATAACACGCATACAAGCGCCCTGCTTTTTTTAACTGCTCAACCGCTGCGTCATACCGATCAAACCGGGTTGATTGACGGGCTGTTTCATCATAAGAAAGCCCTAACCAAGACATGTCAGCATAAATGGCTTTCTCATAAACCTCTTGGCTCCGTTCTGTATCCGTATCATCGATGCGCAGTAAAAAAGTCCCCCCATTCTTGCGACAGAATAAATAATTAATTAAAGCTGTGCGAATATTCCCCACATGCAAATATCCTGTTGGGCTGGGCGCAAAACGCACACGACATGGTTTCATTTTAATCTCGTACTTTTTGTTTGTCCTAGTTCGCATATCAAGTTCCAAGAAGCTTTGTCAAGTGGCATCACACTTAATCGCGATTGCTTCACCAAGGGAATTTCTTGAAGCGCTGGGGTCTGTTTAATGGTTTCCAAAGACACCGGAACCGTCATATCTGCTTTATAAGCGACATCAACTTGTCCAAATCGGTCTGAAGTTGGCTCCAAGTAAAACTCTTTAACAACCTGCACAATCCCAACAATTCTTTTCTCTTTAACGGAATGGTAGAAGAAACATAAATCCCCGACCTTCATGGCCTTTAAATTGTTTTGTGCTTGATAGTTGCGCACTCCATCCCACGGTTCTGATTTAACTTTTTTCTGATCGTCCCAAGACCATGTGCTGGGTTCTGATTTAAGGAGCCAATAAGCCATTGATATCTCTTTTCAATACACTGCCCAGTCTAGCGAAGTTTAAAGAAAAGTCCAGGTTCTTCCCTCTACTTTAACCAATTAACTTATAGCTAAACTCGGTTAAAATTGGCTCTGAGTAAAAAGAGAAAAATGGAATGAAAGAGCTTGCCTCCCTCCCTACGCTCCGCGACTTGATCGCGGAGTCCAGTGATTAATGGGGCGGAACGCCTCTTTTTTTTATAATTAGTTGAGCTACGCACTTTGTTTGACTGGACCCTGGGGTCAAGCCCCAGGGCGTAGAGAAAAAAGAGCACTGGGGAATAGAGGGAATCATGTCTTGATAAGACCGATTTATATGAATTTAGCTCTATTTCATTTTCATTGTGACTTTTTTCTAGGCCTGTCTCTCCTTGCTTTTTTTGGAAAAGACGCCTTTGGTTTTTTAGGTTTAGAAAAAGAGTTGGTTGATGGTTGCTTTTTCTCCTTGTCTTTTCTGTTTTTATTAAATTTTGATGAAGGTTTTTTTCTCTTAGAGTTTGGAGGTCGATCCTTTGAGTTTGAGGAAGATTTTTTACTCCCTGGATTTAAAAGCTGCTCAATAGCACCCCACTTAATTTTATCTGCAGGGGTTAGCAAGTTTAAAGCTTCCCCTTCTGCACCCGCACGCGCTGTCCGACCAATACGGTGAATATAATCCTCAGGGCATTGTGGAAGATCATAGTTAATCACATGCTCAATATGAGGGATATCCAATCCGCGCGCTGCAACATCCGTTGCAACCAACACACGATACTTTTTCTTTCTGAACGCAGAAATCACAGAATCCCGTTTATTTTGTCGCAAATCCCCATGAATAGCATCAGCGCTAAATCCATCTTTCGAGAGCTTTTTAGCCATCTTTTCTGAATTATATTTTGTTTTAACAAAAATAATGATAGACCCTTTTCGGGCTTCCAATTCCTCACAAAGCGTTGTGTATTTCTCAGAATCATGAACCCGTAAAACATCCTGTTTAATATTAGCGGCAGGAGAAGACGTCGGACTCATAGAAATACGAACGGGGTCAGTCAAATATTTTTCTGCAATACGCACAATGTTCTTTGGCAAAGTGGCTGAAAAAAGAAGTGTTTGACGAGAGGGCGCCATCGCCTGAATGATGGTTTCAATCTGAACACAAAAACCCATATCCAACATACGGTCTATTTCATCCAAAACCAAACAATCCCCCTTCTTTAAGGAGAGGCTTTGACGCTTTAAATGGTCATTGATCCGACCAGGCGTTCCAACAATAAGGCGTGGATTAGAACGGAGTTGTTGAAGTTGCTTTTGAATAGGATCCCCACCAATAAGTAAGGCAGATTTAATCGGAGATTTCTTTCCAAGCAACTGCTTCAATTGAACCAAAACTTGTGTTGCAAGTTCGCGCGTAGGTGTCATAACCAAGGCAGCACCATTTGATGTCATAAGATGCACAAGCAAAGGAAGGCCAAACGCAACTGTTTTTCCTGTGCCTGTTTGAGCAGAGCCAAGAATGTCATTTCCTTGCAATGCCACTGGAATGGCTTCTGATTGAATTGGGGTTGGCTGCGTGAATTGCATATCACTTAAAGCCTGATTAAGAGCTTCTGGCAGCCCCATAGATTGAAATGTTGTCATTTTCGTGTCCTTTAGCATTTTAGATATAAGAGCAATCCTCTGGATAAACAGAACCATACTGTTTTCCAGATCACTCTTATTCAAACGCTTCGGATATCTTCAGGAGATAATCGGACTCCCCTTTTTCAGGGGGAGATGCTCTAGATAAGCAGCATCATTTTAGCAAGAGTAGTTAACTCGGTTTTGACTTGATATAGGAGAACTCTAAAGAAAGCAAGCATTGTTGTAGGGTCTTTATAATTAAAGATCTTTTTGAAACAGATTTAAACATCACCTTTATTCTCTCTTTCTTTCGTGATAGCTTAAAAAATAAATTAACTATTTATGATGATACGCCCAACACGCCTTCGAAAAACACCCCTTCTACGAGATGCTCTGGCTGATGTGTCACTTCGCCCAGAAAAGCTCATCCAGCCCTTTTTCGTCCGCTATGGCCACGGGCAAAAAATCCCCATTCAATCTATGCCAGGCCAGTATCAAGTTACTGTTGATCGTCTTCCAGAACTTGTTGAACCTCTTTTGGAAAAAGGATTAAAGCACCTTTTGCTTTTTGGAATCCCTGAATACAAAGATCCCATTGGATCGGATTCTACCCACGAAAATGGGATCATCCAACAAGCGCTAAAAGCCCTTTCTTCCTATCAAAAAGAGGTCACACTTATCACCGATGTGTGTTTCTGTGAATACACAGATCATGGACACTGCGGGAAACTAAGCTCAGAAGAAACCCCTGGCACCTTAGATATGGATGCCTCGTGCGAACTCATTGCGCAACAAGCCTTGAGTCATGCCCAAGCAGGAAGCCAAGTGATTGCCCCCAGCGGTATGGTAGATGGCATGGTTGGATCCATTCGTGAGTGCCTAGATACACATGGATTTTCTCATATTCCTATTTTATCCTATGCCGTAAAGTATGCGTCTAATTTTTATGGCCCGTTCCGAAAAGCTGCTGAAGGAGCCCCTCTATGCGGTGATCGAAAAAGTTATCAAGCTGATTTCCGCCGGCGCGATGAAGGGCTTTTAGAAGCAGAACTTGATATTCAACAAGGGGCTGACATGCTTATGGTCAAGCCCGCAGGGTATTACCTTGATATGGTCACAAAGCTAAAACAAGCCTATCCTGAGATTCCCTTAGTTGCCTATCAAGTCAGTGGAGAATATAGTATGATTCATCAAGCTGTTTCTTCTGGGTTGCTATCTGAAGAAGTGATTGAAGAAACACTTTTATCCATTCACCGCGCAGGAGCAGATATGATTATTAGCTACTTCACTGGTTCTATTTTGGAGAAATTAAATGGCTAAAGTTTTTTTTCTATTTTTCATCTGTTTTTCTTTCTATGGGGTGTGCAAAACGTGTGTTTCCCAAGAAAAGATCCAACCCACACAAGAAGATCCTTTAGACTCAGCGCAAGCGTGCCTGGAAAATAAAAACATTCCGATTCATGATTCCATTACTCTGAATGACGATGGGATTTGTTTTGATCGGCCTGAAGCCCAAATCATTAACGTCTCTGGTCAAATTGAAAAAGACAATCAAGCCTCCATCATTGAGTATTATAAAGAAATGTTACCTGGCGTTGGATGGCTCTATAAAAAAGAATCCCCCCTAACCTTTGAGCGTGAGAATCAAGTTCTAACAATCACGTTTAAAGAAGAAAGCCCCACCACGCATATTTCTTTTTCTCTTAAATCAAAAGACGAGTAAAAAATCTTATTGATCTTTTTCAATAAGAACTTCTCGTTTTCCCACATGGTTAGCTGGGCTAATCACCCCTGCTTGCTCCATTTGTTCAATAATGGTCGCAGCCCGATTATAGCCAATTTTAAGATGCCGCTGAACAAAACTGGTAGACGCTTTTCTCTCACGCACAACCAGTTCATAGGCTTGAGTATAAAGAGGGTCATCCCCTTCTCCAGAGCCACCAGAAAAAAGCCCCTCGTCACCTGACTCTTGGCCGATATCTTCAACATAAGAAGGGGTTCCTTGCGTTTTTAAAAACTGAACAACCTTCTCCACTTCACGGTCACTCACAAAAGGACCATGCACCCGTTTCACCTGGCCTCCTGGCGCCATAAACAGCATGTCCCCCTGCCCGAGCAATTGTTCTGCACCTTGTTCTCCGAGAATTGTCCGGCTATCAATTTTAGAGGTAACCTGAAAACTCACACGGGTCGGGAAGTTTGCCTTAATGGTTCCTGTAATCACATCAACAGAGGGTCTTTGAGTTGCCATAATCAAATGAATTCCAGCGGCCCGCGCCATTTGAGCCAATCGTTGAACAGCTGATTCGATTTCTTTTCCAGCCACCATCATCAAATCTGCCATTTCATCCACGATCACCACAATTTGTGGTAAAGGCTCTAGCTCTAATTCTTGTGTTTCAAAAATGGGCTCTCCTGTTTGCGAGTCAAACCCTGTTTGAACCTGTCGTGTAAGTGTTTCCCCAGATTCCTTAGCTTCTTTTACGCGTTGATTATAGCCATCTAAGTTTCGCACATTTAATTTTGACATGTTTTGATAACGAGACTCCATCTCGCGCACCACCCATTTCAAAGACAAAATCGCCTTATGTGGATCCGTCACAACAGGTGTTAATAAATGAGGAATGCCATCATAGACAGAAAGCTCCAGCATTTTTGGATCAATCATAATAAAACGACACTGCTCAGGTGTTTTGCAATACAACAAAGATAAAATCATTGTGTTGATAGAAACTGATTTCCCAGATCCAGTTGTCCCAGCCACCAAGAGGTGAGGCATCTTTGCTAAGTCAGCGACCACAGGATCCCCACTAATATCTTTTCCAAGAACAAGGGGCAGACGCGCGGATGTTTGTTGATAAGACCGTGACTGAAGCATTTCCTTAAAATAAACAACCTGACGTTTCTCATTAGGAAGCTCAATACCAATAGCGTTATATCCTGGAATGACTGCAATACGCGCAGAAACAGCGCTCATAGACCGCGCAATATCATCTGAGAGCCCGACCACACGCGCAGATTTTGTTCCAGGCGCTGGTTTCAGTTTATAC
>CAYGMA010000015.1:0-9068 GCA_964351045.1 uncultured Holosporaceae bacterium
ATGCTCAGGCGTGAGACGTTGGTTCCCCCGCGTCTGCGCAAGGGTTTGTGCACCTTGCAAAAATCCTTTAGAACGATCCGTAAAATGCTCACTATTCATAGCTAAAACCCTTCTTTTACCCTCTTAATTTAACAAATTTCGCGTATTTTTTAACGTTTTTTTGCTCTTTTTAGGCCTAAATTTAGCAATTTAAGCTCTATATTTTACTATTTCATGCCCTATAATAGCCGTATGAGCTTGAAACTTTCTATCACACTTATTTCTTCTTTTTTTGTCATCAGCTCCCTTTTTTATTATATCTATTTTATTGTGAAAAGAAAGGCACTCCCACATGCTCTTTCTTGGCTTATTTGGGGCGCCACCACGCTTGTTGTCTATTTTGCACAACTCACCGAAAACACAGGCATTGGCTCACTGACAACTCTAGTCGCAGGTCTTACGTACTTCCTTATTGGTGGCGTTGCCTATTGCTATACGAAAAAAGGAACCTTCACCAAAGGGGATTGGCTCTCTGTTAGTCTAGCCATCATTGCGGTTCTTCTATGGATCATCACGTCAGAACCTCTATACGCTGTTATCCTGATCACATTGGCTGACAATATTGGATATTATCCAACCTTTCGAAAGGCCTACTATAAACCTTTTGAAGAGATGCCCTTGATCTACTTTATCGGGTTTTGGAAGTTCAGCTTGCCTCTTATTATTTTTCACGAGGTCACCCTAACCAATGCACTCTTCCCCATTTGCATCACCTTCATGGAGTGCGCGCTCTTCATTTTCTTACTAGTGCGCCGCTGGCAACTTAAGAGCTCTTTTTCCACCCCTCATCCATGAATGGGTTTAAAGGCGAAAAAATAAGAGAACCAACTTCTAAAACACTTTCATAGTGCAGAAATCCCAGTGCCAAAATTTATTCAGGTCTACTCGCTTTTATACCAAACTCGGCCACAACGCTGTTAAAAGCCTCTTCTACAGATGATTTTCTACCACTGTTAAGAAATTTTTTTAGGAAGGGCGTTACCTTATCTGGGTTCAAGTCATGACTTTCAAATATCCAGTTCAAGTGATTCTCAAATATGCCGATCGGCTCCTCACGTTCTGAAACATGCAGATTAACAGAATAAGTTTTAATTTGACTGTCATCATCGCCTAGAAAAGCTGGGCTTAACTCCATTGTACAAGAAGAAAACTTTTCTTCAAGGTCAAAGGGGACTGCTATTGAGCTCAGCTTAGAAGAAAGCTCTTCCTTTTTTACATCACTAAGCATCAACTCAACCCATTGAGGTGATAACAAAGCACTCTTTTTATCTTTTGTTACAAGATCTTTTTCAATTTCCCATATTTTTCTAAACTTTTTATAAGAACCACATCTTTCTCTTATAAAACAGTTATTTTCCTCAGATGCAATTAACCTTTGGGACATCTCTTTTTCTGTGTAATAGTTATCTACTAAAGTTTGATCAAGCGTCCTTTCAATGAGTAGATATTCCAAAAAAGCACCTAAATATCGATAGTGATCAAAATCATACAGCATTACATCGTGAAAGATATTAACCACTTTTGGGAGCACTTCTGTAAAATAAAAACTTGATTCTGAATGAGCAATTGCTTGAGGAGATTCTAGCTTAGCGGCAGAGAAAAGAGAAGAGCCCTCAACACGAACCCCTTGATAAAAACTGGATGCAAAAAAGTCATCCTCGCTTTCATAAGAATAGTTAAAAATTACGGCGTTTTTTTCTTGCAAACAAGCCTCTATGGCTTGGCGAATATTCTGCTTTGACGCATCATAAGGAACATGTTGCCCTGACCATGTTGGAACAGCACCTTCTCCGGAAGGATATAAAGAAATAGTTGTCTCAGGAAGTTGGAAGGCACCAGCAATAAACAAATCATCTAAGCTTGATGTTTTTGCTCTCGATAAAAAATCTTCTGTGATCGGAATTAAAACAGCGTATTTAGCGAAATCTTCCCATTTTTTCTGCATGTCCCCATCTTCAACTTCATCCTCATCTGGCAGCTCAGGAACCATGTTTCCAACACAAAAATGCATTGTTTCCCTCCCTTGCGCAAAAAGTTTTGAATAATCTGTTAATTGATATTCCCCCTCTTTCCCTAAAAGTTTATTCCCAGGAATAAGCGTTCTCTCACCAAAAGGTTCTGCTCTCACGTGAACAGCAAACAATGTTCCATTGTCTATATCAGATGCCTCAATACAAGCTTTTCCATCTTGGATTTTCACCCCAGACGCATTAAACAAGGTGTTAATAAAAATAGTTAAAAACAAACAAAATCTTTTCATTTGAACCATCCAAAAGTGTGTATTGTATATATAGGAATTAAAATAAAAAAATCAAGCAAGAGCAAGTAGCAGGGGGGCACCACTCCTCCACCCTAACCAATGCATTATTCCCCATTTGCATCACCTTCATGGAGTGCGCGCTCTTCATTTTCCTACTAACGCGGCGCTGGCAACTTAAAGGCTCTTTTTCCACCCCTCATCCATGAATGGGTTTAAAGAACGCTGCCAACGCTGCCTCTTTTAAGGCTTCAGAAGTTGTTGGATGTGCATGGCATGTACGTGCAATATCCTCAGCGGAACATTTATACTCAAGCCCCAAAACAGCTTCTGCAATCAAAGTACCAGCATCGGCAGAAATAATATGAACTCCTAACACACGGTCTGTTTCTGCATGCGTTAAGATTTTCACAAATCCTTCTGTCTCAGATAGTGCCTTCGCACGACTGTTAGCTGTAAAAGGGAACTTTCCAACTTTATAAGGCTCCCCTTGTTTTTTGAGCTCTTCTTCTGTTTTTCCAACACTTGCCACTTCAGGAGACGTATAAATCACAGAAGGAATGGCATCATAATTCACATGCCCTGCTTGGCCTACCAGAATTTCAGCAACAGCCACGCCTTCCTCTTCTGCTTTGTGCGCCAACATAGGACCTGGAATCACATCGCCAATGGCATAAATCGTGGGAACAGCTGTTTGATAAGACACGTTCACTTGAACAAACCCGCGTGAATCTTTTTTGATACCAAGTGCCTCAAGACCCAATCCATCTGTATTTGGTGTGCGTCCAATCGCAACAAGAACCACATCTGCTTTTAAGGTTTCTTGTTTCCCGTCACCCGACTCTAAAGAAAGTGTTGCCCCTTTTTTAGCCTTTTCAACCTGCGTTACTTTTGTGCCTAGTTTAAACTCAAGGCCCTGTCTTTTTAAACTCTTTAAAAGAGCACTCGCCACTTCTTGATCCATCATCGGCACAATAGTTTCTGCATATTCAACCACTGTTACAGCACTTCCCAAACGTGACCAAACAGACGCCATCTCAAGACCGATATAGCCCCCTCCAATGACAACCATTTTCTTTGGAACCTCACTCAAGGAAAGGGCTCCTGTAGAACTCACAAGGGTTTTCTCATCTAGGTCAATATCCATAAACCCAGCGCTCTTAGAGCCCGTCGCGATAATAATATTTTTAGCTTTAATTTCTTTCCCGTCTGGAGACACAACAACTGTCTGTGCATCTTTCAACGTGCCTTGCCCCACAAAACGATCAACTTTGTTTTTCTTAAACAAAAAATCAATGCCTTTGGTCAAATCTGAAACAATAGACTCTTTTTTAGAAAGCATCTGTTTAAGGTTGAGTTTCTTTGCTCCAACCTCCACACCAAACTCTTTTAAATGATCCACCTGAGCATAGTGATGCGAGGCGTTCAAAAGCGCTTTCGATGGAATACATCCAACATTTAAACAAGTTCCACCCAGTGTTTTTCTCTTTTCAACACACGCTGTTTTTAACCCCAGTTGAGCGCACTTAATTGCCGCCACATACCCACCAGGACCACCACCAATCACAACAACATCATACGCGGTTTCAGCCATTTTTTTCCTTTTCCTTAAATATTCAACAGCAAGCGTGGAGGATCTTCGATAAATTCCTTCACTGCCACCAAGAAACCAACTGCTTCTTTTCCATCAATCAACCGGTGATCATAACTCAATGCTACATACATCATCGGACGAATAACAATTTCTCCATTCACAACAACTGGACGTTCTTCAATTTTATGCAGCCCCAAAATACCCGATTGGGGAAAATTCAAAATAGGCGTTGAAAGCAAAGACCCATAAGTTCCTCCATTGGAAATGGTAAACGTCCCACCACTCAAATCTTCAATTGAAAGCTGCCCATCTCGGGCTTTTTGAGCATAATGCGCAATCTTAGATTCAATTTCTGCATACTCTAACGTTTCTGCATTTTTCAGAACAGGCACAACCAATCCCTTGTCTGTTCCAACGGCCACGCCAATGTTGTAAAAATTCTTAAACAAAACATCTGTGCCCTCAATCTCAGCATTCACAGAAGGATACTTATGCAACGCAGAAACCACTGCTTTCGTAAAAAAAGACATAAAGCCCAGCTTAACGCCATATTTTTTCTCAAATGCTTCTTTGTGACGTTTGCGTAAAGACATCACAGCACTCATATCAATTTCATTAAATGTCGTCAGTACTGCCGCTGTGTTTTGAGCTTCTTTTAACCGCTCTGCAATTCGCTGACGCAACCGTGATAGTTTTACCCGCTCAACTGCATTGCCTACATAAACCTCAGGGGCTGCTGCTGGCTTTCCGAACGCCATGACATCTTCTTTCGTAACACGTCCATCTTTTCCTGTCCCCGTTACAGAAGAAAGAGTTATATTTTTTTCTTTTGCAATTTTTTGTGCTGAAGGCGAAGCAATCACGTCTTTATTTTGAGGAGAATTTGGCATTGGACCAGGAGAAGATGCCGCTTTCTTTTTTTCTTTAGAGTCTTTCTTTTTAGGCGCTGGAGAAGGCACTTTAGCTGTTTCATCAATAACAGCAATCACAACCCCAACTTCTACGGTATCTTCTTCCTTAAATTTTTGCTTTGTTAATATCCCTGCTACAGGGGCACTCACCTCAATATTAATTTTGTCTGTTTCGAGTTCTGCAATAGGCTCATCCATATGAACAACATCACCTGGCTTCTTAAGCCAACGGGCAACCGTTGCTTCCATAATTGATTCACCCAATTGAGGTACTTTTACGTCCATTCTTAATCTCCCACCTTAATTATCTTTTTTAATGCTTGCTCAACCAAAAGAACCTGCTCAGATTCATGCTGTTTTAAAAACCCAGTTGCTGTTGATGCCGCCGCCTTCCGACCCACATAAACTGGGCGTGTTTGATCCATCATTGATTGAATCAAAATTTTTTCCAATCGTCTATCCATATAGTTCCATGCCCCCATATTCTCGGGCTCTTCTTGACACCAAACAACATGTGCCGATTTAGGATATCGTTTTAACACCGTTAAAAGCGCTTCTTCTGGAAACGGATAAAGCTCTTCAATGCGAATAAGTGCACACTGAGAAAGCCCCTCTTTTTCACGCATATCCAGCAAGTCATAATAAACTTTTCCAGAACAAAAAATAATCCGCTCAACTGAGTTTGCTTAAAAACTCTTTGGCTCATCAATCACAGGATGAAATTCAGAAGAGCCCATAAAATCCTCATTTGAAGAGACGGCTTCTTTATGGCGCAAAAGAGATTTTGGCGTCATTAAAATAAGGGGAACCCGAAATTTTCTTTTAATTTGCCGCCTCAAAATATGAAAATAGTTTGCTGGGGTTGTGCAATTCGCAACACTCATGTTGTCTTCTGCACACAATTGCAAATACCGCTCAAGCCGCGCAGACGAATGCTCCGGTCCTTGCCCTTCATACCCATGAGGCAACAAAACAACCAACCCTGAAAGGCGATGCCACTTCACTTCAGATGAAGAGATAAACTGATCAAAAACCACTTGAGCCCCATTGGCAAAATCTCCAAACTGTGCTTCCCAAAGAACCAAAGACAGGGGATCTGTCATACTATAACCATATTCAAACCCAAGAATGGAAAACTCCGACAGCGGACTATTAATAACATCAAACGCTGCTTGAGAAGCCTCCAGATGCCTAAGCGGCACATACCACTCTTCTGTTTCCTGATCAATCCATGCTGCATGTCGTTGAGAAAAAGCACCTCGAACAGAATCTTGTCCACTCAATCGCACAGGTGTTCCATCCATAAGAAGAGATCCAAATGCTAAAGCCTCTCCCGTTGCCCAATCAAGCCCTTTTCCTGTTTCCCGCATTTTCTTTTTTGCGTCCAATAACCGGGGCAATTTTGAATGCGGTTTAAAACTATCTGGAATCTCAGTGAGCTTTTTTAAAATTGTCTCTATTTGTTTTTTAGAGATGCCTGTTTGAACAGATTTTTTTTCAGGCAGCTCTAGTCCTTTCCAGTTCCCTCTAAACCAATCAACTTTTTCTTTATATCCTGCAGCAGCCTGTTCATACGCTTTTTGCAGCTCTTCTAAACGTTTCTCCACACGCTTTTTGAAATCTTCCTCAGTTAGAACAAGATCTTTTTTTAACTGCTCACTATAGAGACTTAAAGCAGAGGCATGCTCTTTAATTATGCGATACATCTTTGGCTGGGTAAACGTAGGATCATCCCCTTCGTTGTGTCCAAAACGTCGATACCCCACAATATCAAGCACCACATCTTTATGAAACTCTGCTCGAAACTCAGCCGCAACACGCGCCATAAACACAACAGAATCCACATCATCTCCATTAACATGAAAAACAGGTGCCTGAATAATTTTAGCCAAATCTGTACAGTGAAAGCTTGATCGCGAGTGAGACGGGTTTGTTGTAAAGCCAATCTGGTTATTCGTCACCACATGTAACGTTCCACCCGTACGATAACCTTGCAGGTTAGAAAAATTAAAACATTCTGCAACAACACCTTGACCAATAAACGCTGCATCTCCATGAACCAATACCCCCATTACTTTTTCTCGGGCAGCATCTTTGCTCATGTTTTGCTTAGCTCTCACTTTTCCTAAAACAACAGCGTTTACGGCTTCTAAATGAGAAGGGTTAGGCAGCAAGGCCAAATGAACTTTTTTCTTTCCAAAAAACATATCTGAAGAAAACCCTAGGTGGTATTTCACATCCCCACTATTTTGATCATCTTTCCGGTCTACTGTTCCTAAAAATTCGGCAAACACACTTTCAAGCGGCTTTCCCATAATATTGCACAGAACATTCAACCGCCCTCGATGTGCCATGCCAATGATAGCTTCATCAACGCCTTTTTCAGACGAAACAGAAATAATTTCTTTTAAAGCTGGAACGAAAGACTCAAGACCATCTATTCCAAATTTTTTCGCCCCCGTATGCTTTGTATAAATAAACTTCTCCAACGTTTCAGCTTGAATCAAATGATCTAAAACCGTGAGGCGTTCCTCTTTGGAAAGAACTTTCTTCGCAACAAATCCTTCTATTTTTTTCTGAATCCAAAGTTTTTGCGCAGGATCATGACAATGAACAAATTCAACAGCATACGGACCGCAATATGTTTCTTCCAAAATTTGAACAATCTGTCGAAGAGGTGCTACGTCTAACCCTAAAGATCCGCCAATAAAAATAGGGCGATTCAAGTCAGCTTCTGTAAATCCAAAATGGGCCGCACTCAACTCAGGAGCTGGTGTCAATTGTCGCACACCCAAAGGATCAAGCTGTGCATTGGTGTGCCCCAGCGCTCGATAGGCATGAATCATCATAAGCGCCGCAACCGATCGTTTTACATCTTCTTTTTCAATGCAAAAACCAGCGGTGTTTAAAGAAGCTTGTGACTGATACCCTTGATTTCCTCTAAGCTTATGGAAAAGCGCAGCATCCACTTCTTGCTCAAGAAGTTCTTCTCTCAGAAATGTTTCTAAATTATCGCCAAGAGTCTCAAAAAGAGTTTGCCAGTCTTCTGGAACAGAAGACGGGTTTTCCAAATATTGTTTATAAATCCTTTGCAGATATTGCTTGTTAATTCCTGTTAGAACATCAAGTTTTTTTGATTCAAGGTCCATCCCTGCCTCACACCCCATCAACTATTTTTAAGACTCAAAAGAGAGCCACGTTATAAAAAATAACGTGTTTTATGCTTTAGCCAATCCCCCTGGGTTCGCCAGTGGATATTTTTTTAATTTAAACAACAACGCTAAAGATGGCAAGGAAATGGCTAAGCAAAAACAAAAATATACCGCCCAATTATGATCAAGGCATTCAACTAAATAACCGCCAACGCCCGCCATAAAAGTTGGAAGCGACCACATAGATGTAAAGAAGGCATATTGTGTTGGCACAAAATTCGGATGAACCTCCATAGATAGATAGAGCAAGAAAATGGCTGTTGTTATCCCCCCGGTAATATTTTCCAGAAAAATCACATAATATAAAAGGTCTGGCGCATACCCTGCCACGGCTTGAGAAACAAACATAATGTGTGATAATGCATGTGTTCCTCCTGCTAAAAGAAGCGCCTTAAAGATGTTCATTCGCACACCAAGCGCTCCTCCTATGAGTCCTCCAACAAGTGTCGGCACCACACCAAAAAATTTAGTGATGTCTGCAATTTCTTTTTTAGTAAATCCAATTTGAAAATAAAAAGGGTAAGACATGTTATGGATAAATGCATCCCCCACACGGTACAGAATAATGAATAAAATAATATAAAAGCAGCCGTTTCTTGAAAAAAACTCACGGAAGGGCGGAATAAAGTGCTTAAATAAAAACACTTCTAGAATACGCAAAAGATATCCCTTAAACACAGAAGTGTGTCGATAAGCCTCTTCCAAACGTTTCGTTTTTTTAACCTCAGGCACTTGGGGCTCTGGATTTAAAAGAGCGGCGATAATACCCATAGAAACCAATGCAGACATAAAGGTATAAGCAGTTTGCCAAGAGGAATACTCCGCCAAAGTGAGCGCCCCAAACGTCGCGACAAAAGACCCCAAACGATAACCAGCCGTCAACATCCCAATACCAGGACCCGCCTGATCTTTCTTTAAAATCTCAATCCGATACGCATCCACCACAATGTCTTGGATGCTGGCAAAAATAACTAAGAGAAACGAAAGAACTCCCACATAAATCAAATTTTCTTGTGGGTTTGAATGAGCAATTAAATTCAAAAAAAGCATTAAGC
>CAYGMA010000015.1:9078-12121 GCA_964351045.1 uncultured Holosporaceae bacterium
GGGAAAAAATTAACCAACTCCGCCGCGATCCTAAGCGATGCAAGCCCGGAAGGCGAATGAAGTTAATCAAAGGCGCCCAAAAAACTTTAAAGATATAGGGAAAGGTCACAAACGAGAAAAAACCAACCTGTGCTGTTGAAATCCCCTCTTCTGAAAGCCACGCTTGCAGCGTTTGCACTGCCAAGAAAAACATCATCCCATAGGGAAAGCCAAGCACCGCCATGCTGAAAACACGCGGATGAAAATAAGGCTTTATAGACGCATAAAGGGAACTGCGATTTCTCCCGATGCTATTTTTCCTTTTTTGCATTCCTCTTTCTTTCATTGGGATCCAAATACCGTTTTCTCAAACGGATTTTACCTGGTGTCACTTCCACCAGCTCATCATCATCAATATAAGAAAGTGCTTGTTCTAACGTTTGCCGGCGTGGAGGCGTTAACCGAATGCCTTCATCCTTTCCAGATGCACGCACGTTGGTCAGTTTTTTTCCTCTAATAGGGTTCACATCCAAATCATTTTCCCGAGAATGCTCTCCAATGATCATGCCTTCATAAACTTCTTCACCGGGATCAACGAATAAGAACCCACGATCTTCCAAATTAAATAAAGAGTAGGCTGTTGTTTTCCCCGGAGAGTTTGAAATCAAAACCCCATTCCGGCGCCCCTCAATGGTTCCCTTATGCGGCGCAAAACTATGGAATGATTTGTGCATCACACCTGTTCCACGGGTTTCTGTTAAAAGCTCACCGCGAAATCCAATCAACCCACGGGATGGACATAAAAATGTTAAACGGGTTCGATTGCCATCCAAAGGCGACATGTCTTGAATTTCCCCTTTTCGTTGTCCGAGGTTCTCAACCACAGCGCCAACAAACTCTTCATCCACATCAATTTTCACTTCTTCAACAGGCTCTAGAAGGTTTCCTGCCTCATCTTTCTGGAATAACACCCGCGGACGACTCACAGAAAGCTCAAAACCCTCTCGGCGCATGGTTTCAATGAGAATGCCCAATTGCAACTCACCGCGCCCAGCCACTTCATATGCATCTTTGTTTTCAGTTTCCTTCACCTGAATCGCAACGTTTCGTTCCAATTCTTGCATCAATCGATCACGAATAACGCGCGATGTTAATTTATCTCCTTCACGACCAGCCAAAGGTGAATCGTTAATGCTAAATGTCATAGCAATGGTTGGAGGATCAATCGCCTTACTGGGCAGAGCTTCTGAAATCGTTAAATCCCCCACAGTGTTTGACACTGTTGCTTTTGACAGCCCTGTAATAGAAACAATTTGCCCTGCGCTTGCTTCCTCTAAATACGTTGGGCTAATTCCCTTAGTCTCATAAATCTTTGTAATCCGACCTTGCTCAACCACATTTCCTGCTAAATCAATGGCTTTAACTGGCATATTCACTTTAGCTGTACCTTCATAAATACGCCCTGTGATAACACGCCCTAAAAACGGATTTGTATCAATGGTTGTCACCAAGAAAGAGAAAGGGTTTTCTTTTTTCCCCGTCGGTTCAGGAACTGTATCTCGGATGGTTTCCAAAATAATTTTCATATCTTCTTGAGGCTGATCCATATCCAGCGTTGCCCACCCATCTTTTCCAGAGGCATAGATAATAGGAAAGTTCAGCTGATCGTCTTCTGCATTTAAGTTAATGAAAAGTTCCAACACTTCATCAATTACTTCATCTGCACGACCATCTGGTCGATCCATTTTATTCACCACCACAATCGGTTTTAAATGTTGCTCAAGGGCTTTTGTTAAAACAAACTTTGTTTGTGGCATCACGCCTTCAGCCGCATCAACCAGCAAAACAACGCCATTTACCATGCTCATGATCCGCTCAACTTCGCCACCAAAGTCAGCGTGGCCTGGTGTATCAACAATATTAAAGTGAACACCTTCCCAATCAAGGCTGGTACATTTCGCTAAAATCGTAATCCCCCGCTCTTTTTCAAGGTCGTTGGAGTCTAGCAACCGTCCACCAGAGTCTTCTTGCCGCCCCAAAGAATCGCTTTCTTTTAAAAGCTGATCCACAAGCGTTGTTTTTCCGTGATCCACGTGTGCAATGATGGCAACATTTCTAATCGTCTTTGTTTTCATTTTTTTATCTTTAAAGTTATGTTACAGATATATGAAGCGCACAATTTGTGCAACAAATAACGTCTTTCTCCCGTCATCCAACCACTCTCACGCTCTTTCATATAGCTAAATTCGCTTGAGATTGGCCTGAGTAAAGCTGGGGGCAATAGCCCGACAGGGCTTATCTCTACATTCTACGCTCCGCGACTTGATCGCGGAGTCCAGTTGTTAATGGGGCGTAAGCCTCCTTATTTTTTACAATGAAAAGAGCACCGGGAAATAGAGAGAAGCATGTCTCGATAAAACAGCTTTATATGAATTTAGCTCTATATAGGAAAAACCCCCCGTATTTTTTCGGGATTTTGCTCTACCTATAGAATGATAAACTATCCTTAGTAAACCAGTAGGAGGGATTAATAATGGCTCAGAGTCACCTTCAGCAGAATTTTTTGCACCAATTGAATCACGCTCTCTTTCACACCATGAAAGAACCATTGAGAAATTTATCATGCGTTTCTGGTTTATTAAATGAGCAAATAAGTAATAAAGATAATGCGCAACTTCAGCAATACACGGCTTCTCTTGCCGCAAATGCAACACGTCTATCAGGAATCATTAATGGGCTCGCTGGTCTTCTTAATTTAGAAAGCCAGAAAATCACAAAAGAAAAGGTTTCACTCGATGAGCTTATGCTGTCGGTGCTTGACCATCTGGGAAAAACGTATCCTCAACCTGAGATCCAAGTTAACTTAAACCCGCTCCCTACCATTTCAATCGATCCGGTCCTCATGAGTCATGCCTTTTTTGAGGTGTTAAAAAATGCCCAAGAGTCAGGTCTTGGAGGGCCGGTGAAAATTGATATCAGCGCCAAAACAACTGATACAGAGTGCCATATTCTTATCAAAGACAATGGAGCAGGAATTGAAATTCCTCGAGCAAAAGAAAACGCG
>CAYGMA010000016.1:0-11997 GCA_964351045.1 uncultured Holosporaceae bacterium
TATAATGTAACCACAGGTCCGGGGCTGATTTCATCCAATTCCCCTTTGACACCAAATTCATCCAAAACATTCGACAACATAACGCCGCTTTCTTGAAGTTCAGCAGGGGATTTTTGAGGCATTTTTTCTGCATCAGAGGCACTTAATAAATCCAATGGCGGATAGTGATAAGAGTCAGAAGCAGGTTGTTTTAAAGGCAAAGCTGAAGGGTCAGGCTCATAGCTAGACTCAGAAACAGCAGGGTTTATTTTTAACGCTGTTTTTTTCTGTCGTGTTGGAGTTGGTGCCTCTCTTCTAGGAGGCGCATCAAAAGAAGATGTTTTCTTTCTAAGTAAAATCTTTAAAAACGCTTGAAGCCCTTTTCCAATGAAAGAAGAAATCGTGTAAATTCCTTTCCACCACTGCTTGAGCGTTACGCCAGTTAAAAAATTAAAAAGAAAAAAGCAAAGGATGGTTACCGTAAGATAAAGCGTAAAAGAAGTAAGTGCCCATCCTTTTAAAAGAGCCATCGTATTTTCATAAATAATAAACCCAATTGCACCTCGAACAGGCAAACTTTCCAATGGCAAATGATTGAAAGTCCAGTTTTGAGGATAAATACTTAGAAGCGCTAAAAAAACACCCAGCGCAAGCAATTTAAGAGGAAAAAACCGAAGCTTTTTTTGGAAAAACAAACGCACACCCCAAACAAAAACAATCACAAAAATAAAGCTTCCATACAGGCCAAAAAATTGAAAAATAGCATCAGAAAAATAAGATCCTGGCAAGCCCAAGGCATTTTTTATAGGCGCGGAAGACGCTGTATTAAAAGAGGCATCTAGCGGAGAAAAGCTTAGAAAGCTTGAAAACATCGCAAGCGCTAAACAAATCAAAGACAAACCTAGAAGCTCAATAAATCGCCTTTTAATAAAAAGTTTAAGATCTTCTGAAAAAAAATTTTGTTGCATTATCTAATCATAATTTTTTATTATTCACTTCTAATACGTATCATAAACACTAACTTGATGGTAGATTGTATAATTAAAGTGACCATTTTCTTTAACGTTTTTTCTTCTCTCATGCCTCAATGTTTTAATCTTTCTAAGGATTTATAAAACCTAATGCCTTCCCCTGAACCAACTCTATGTAAAGAAATCATTTCTTTTCTAGATAGCAAAAAAGCAACAGACATCATTTCAATTGATTTAAGAAAGAAATCTTCTATTGCTGATTTTTTAGTCATTGCAACCGGCACAAGCCAAAAACACATTTATGCCCTTGCAACTTATTTACAAGAGTTTATCAAAAAAAAGAAAATTTCCCCAAATCGCATTGAAGGAACAAGTTCTTCAGATTGGATCGTGATTGATGTAGGGGATGTTTTGGTTCATCTCTTCACCGAAAAAGGGCGACAGTATTATGAGTTGGAAAAAATTTGGAGTGATGGTGTGCACCAGTCTTTGCTTAAACCAGAATCAACTTCTTTACAAAAAGACTAAGATCCCCCATAAATCAAACTATGTTTAAGATATCACAGAAGAATTCGCTTCATCTTATTTTACGGCTTTGGAAAACCTATGTCCGTACCTATCGCTCTAAAGTTCTTTTAGCATTTCTTTTTATGGGCATTTATTCAGCAGCAACCGCTGCCATAGCAGGCCAGTTAAAGCCTGTCGTGGATGATATTTTTAAAAATGAAGATATTAATCAATTAAAATGGATTTCAATTGCAGTCCTTACCACCTTCATCATTAAGGGATTCGCCGACTATGGGCAAGGCATTACTCTTAATTACGTTGGCCAATCCACCATTGCGCGCCTTCAAAAAGATTTGTTTTCAAAAATGATTCGCTTAGATTTGCCCTTTTTTATGAGCCATAAAACCGGAAAACTTGTTTCTTATAGCACCTATCATATGACAATGGTGCACAAACTCATTCAAGAAACCATCAACATTAGCAAAGATTTTTTCACTATTATTGGATTGGTCGGACTCATGTTTTACCATGATCCCATTCTTGCAACCATAACACTCTTAGTTCTTCCGTTTGTCATCACTCCCCTCTCCAAAAGTTCAAAAAAAATGCGAAAACTTTCTGGCAACACGCAAACAGAAACAGGTGAGTGGGTGTCTTATATCACCCAAGCATTCCAAGGCATCCGTATTATTAAATCCTATAACATGGAGTCTTTTGAATCAAAAAAAGCTAAAGTATATACTGAGGCCTTAAAAAACTTTTTCTTAAAATCAGGCCACATTAAATCCCGCATCTCCCCAATCATGGAAACCCTTGGAGGCGTTGCTGTTGTCATTGTCATTGGATATGGAGGGTGGCAAGTCATTATGGGCCATAACACCGCAGGCGCGTTTTTCACATTCATCGCAGCGCTCCTTATGACACACCAACCCATGAAACGCCTTGCAAGACTACAAACAAATCTTCAAGAAGGGCTCGCAGCCCTTGAAGAGATTTTTGACGTCCTTGATCAAAAGCCTCACGTTACCAATGCTTCCACCCCACTTTTTCCGAAAAAAATTGCAGGCGCCCTTTCTTTTGAAAAAGTTACTTTTTCTTATGAAAAAGAAGCCGTTATTAAAGACTTATCTTTAGACCTAAACGCACAAAAAACCATTGCATTAGTTGGCCCAAGTGGCGCGGGTAAAAGCACCCTCTTTAACCTTATTTTACGCTTTATGGATCCCCAAGATGGAACCATTTCTTTAGATGGAAATCCCCTCAAAAAAATAGACCTTTCAACATTAAGGCAATCCATCTCCCTAGTGAGTCAAGACGTTGTTTTATTCCATGGAACCATTCGGGAAAATATTCTGTATGGACGCCCAGATGCCAGCGAAGACGATATTAAACAAGCCGCTAAAAATGCCGCCGCTTTAGAGTTTATTGAAAAACTCCCTGAGGGGTTTGACACACTTGTTGGAGAAAAAGGATTAAAACTATCTGGTGGACAAAGACAACGCGTTTCTCTTGCACGCGCTTTTTTGAAAGATTCCCCGATTCTTCTGCTGGATGAAGCCACCTCAGCGCTTGATTCTGAATCAGAAAAATTAATTCAAGACTCTCTTAAAAAACTCTCAAAAGGAAAAACCACTTTGGTTATTGCACACAGACTTTCCACTGTCATTCAAGCAGATGAAATTCTCGTCATGGATCAGGGGAAAATCATTGAACGTGGAACACACAAAACCCTCATACAAAAGAAAGGTTTGTATAAAAAGCTGTGTGATTTACAATTAAACCATGATTAAAAGGCTTTTAAAAACAGGGTTCATTCAAACGGTTCTTGCCGCCGTCGCAGCTTTTTACATTTGGATTATTTGGATAACAACCCGTTGGGTATTTAAAAACTATCAGTCTCCTAGCGCTCTCGTTAAAAAAAACCAAGGCTTTATTACCTGTTTCTGGCACAACCGTCTTTTCATGTTAGGGCCAGCCTGGAAGCGTCTTCACAACCGATTTTACATGCTGATTTCAGAACATAAAGATGGAAAAATAATCAGTAAAACGGTTTCCTTTTTTGGAATCAAAACCATCGTTGGGTCCACAAATAAATCGGGCGGAAAGGCCCTTAAGGAAATCGTTAAACGGCTCAAGCAAGGAGATGTGATTGGATTCACCCCCGACGGCCCCAGAGGCCCAAGAGAAACCGTTTCCATGGGGATGATTCAAGCAGCTTACCTCAGCCAATCTCCCATTGTTCCCATCACCTATGCCTGCCAAAAAGGGAAAACGTTCACCTCTTGGGATCGCTTTTTTCTCCCTCACCCTTTTAACAAAGGCTCTGTTGTTTGGGGAAATCCCATCCCTCCCCCGAAAAGCAAAGAAGAGTTTGAAAAAAAACGACAAGAAGTTGAAACGGCTTTAGGCGATATTAGAAAAGAAGCAACTCAGGACGTCTCATAATGTTTTTTTTATACGATTGTTTCATGACGCTTCTTCAACCCATTTTTAGCTACATAGCCAAAAAATCAAAAAACCCGCGCGTTCTTAAAGAGCGCTTCGCACACGCAACTCAAAAAAGACCCAACGGAAAATTAATCTGGGTTCATGGCGCGAGCTTAGGTGAAATAAAAGCCTTAGAACCTCTTTTAGAAGGACTCTCTTCTCTTCCTAACACACACCTTCTTCTCACAACCTCTTCCCGCAGATCTCTAAATGGCATTGTACAGTTCATAAACAGCCGCTGGACACATCAATTTATCCCTTTTGATGTTCCACGCCTCCGCAAGAAATTCCTAACGCACTGGGCTCCTTCTGCAGTTATTTGGACAGAATCTGATTTTTGGCCTGGGTTTGTAAAAGAAAGCCACAAACTCAAAATTCCTCTTTTTTTAGTCAACGGAAAACTTTCTCGAAAAACGATGAAGAGATGGAAATTTTTCCCCCTTTTCTTTAAATCCTTTTTAAATCTTTTTGATGACATTTACGCTCAATCACAAGAAGATCAAAAAAACTTCCAGGAATTTGGCATCAAAAAAGCCCAATTTTGTGGAAATTTTAAATTCCTGCAAACACTTTCCCTCCCCTCCAAAAAAACGGTGGATTCTTATAAAGAAAAAATAAAACGCCCCTTCTTTTGGCTTGCGGCGTGCACTCATCCAGGTGAAGAAGAAATTGTTGCGCAGGTTCATACATTCCTTCAAAAAAAAGAAAAAAACATCACCACGTTTCTCGCTCCAAGACACCCCAAGAGAGCCAAAGACATCAAACAATCTCTCGAAAAGAAAGGGTTCTCTACAGCCTTTCATTCAACGCACCCTCAATCTCAACCCATTGATGTTGACTTTTACATAATTGATACGTTTGGAGACCTAAGTCTTTTTTATGCTCTTTCTCCTTTTTGCTTTCTTGGAGGAACCTTCTCTCACATTGGAGGGCACTCCCCCATTGAAGCTCTAAAAAACCAGTGCTGTCTTTTTGTGGGCCCACACATTTTCAGCAACAAATCTCTTTACACGCCCTTTATCGATTCTGGCGCCATTTATATCTGTGAAACACAGTCAGAGCTTCAAAAAAAGGTTCTAAACGCCTTAGAGGACTCAGAAAAAATAAAGGACGTTTATCCTAAAATTGATGTACTGTTAAAAAAAGAGTCTGAAAAGGTCAAAAAAGTGCTCGAAAACGTCAAAAAAGTGCTCGAAACACGTCTAAATTGAGGTAAAAACGCATGAAAACACCCTCTTTTTGGTATAAAAACACCTCTTTTTTAACCTATTTTTTGCTTCCTTTTTCCTATTTATACCGGTTAGGATCTCACCTAAGACGCGCTCTCACAAAGGCTTGTAAACCTCCTTGCCCCGTTTTATGTGTTGGAAATCTTACCCTTGGCGGATCTGGAAAAACGCCCGTCGTCCACACCTTAAGAACCCTCCTACAAAAGGGTGGAAGCTGTGTTCACGTTGTTTCTCGCGGATATGGCGGCCAAAAACACATAAAACCTGTCTTAGTAGACCCCCAAAAACACACCTCATTTGACGTAGGAGACGAGCCTCTCCTCTTAAGCCAAGGCGGTCCTACATGGGTGTGTACCCATAAAAAGAAAGCTATTTCAGAGGCTTACAAAAACGGTGCAAAGATTATTTTAATGGATGATGGATTTCAAAACCCAACCATTCAAAAACATAAAAATATCCTTGTTATAGGCTCTCTAAAAAGCCTAGGAAACCAAAAGGTTTTCCCCGCAGGCCCCTTAAGAGAACCCTTAAAATCTGGGATAAAGCGTGCGGACTGCATTTTAACATTTGACTCAGAACAGTCTCTTCGATCAGCTCTCATTCTTCCTAAAACTATTCCTGTTTTTTCGTTGACTCGAACCCTTTCTTTTTCTTCAAGCTTAACAGGGGGAAATGTCCTAGCCTTTTGTGGCCTTGGGTTTCCAAAGCAGTTTTACGATGCTCTTGAAAAGAATGGCAAAAAACCAATAGAAACTATCTCTTTTCCAGATCATCACCCCTACACATCAGACGATATAAAACAGCTAGAAAGCTGGGCTTATAAAAAAAATGGCACACTTGTTTGCACAGAAAAAGACTGGATCAAACTTCCTCCCACCTTTCAGAAAAAGGTTGTTGTGGTACATCAGACTCTTACCTTGCCAGCCACTTTCATTGACTGGTATAAGAAGCATATAAAATAAACACAAAGCCAATGATTTCTTTTCTAAAAAAGCTAAAAAGCACCTGTGAAGCCCCTTTTCTTTTTGCTTTATACCTTATTCTTTCTCTTGTTCCATTAACCGCTCTAAGAGGTTTTCTGAGTCGTTTAGCGAGCTTTTTAGGCCCCCTCCTTCCAGTTACAAAAAAAGCAGAAAAAAACCTAAAAACCTGTTTTCCTAAAAAAACAAAGGAAGAAAGAGAAACGCTTATTAAAAAGTGCTGGAAAAACCTGGGAAAAATAGCTGCTGAGTTTTTTTACATTCACCCAATCATGAAAGATCAAAAAAACTTCACCATTGAAAATCATCACTATATCGAGCCCATCCTTGAAAAAAAAACAGGGGCTCTTTTTTTCTCTGCACACCTTGGAAACTGGGAACTCTCTTACGCTGGCCTTCTTCAAGACAAAGCCCATATTTCTTTAATTGCCCGCCGTCAACGCAACCCATTTGCTGAATGGATCATCAACAAAAACAGAAAAAAGCAAGGAATTCAAATGATTCCCCGCACACCATCAGGAAGCAGGCTCTTGGTACGTTCTTTAAAAAACGGGGGATTTATTGGCGCTCTTTTCGATACTTACGACTCCGATGGCTCTTTTCTCCCTTTTTTCTCCAAGCCAGCAAAAACCACAACAACTCTTGCACGCGTCTGTATGCGCCTAGGATACCCCTTAATACCAACACAAGTTATTCGAACGTCCTCAAACCACTTTATCATTCGGTATCACCCTCCCATTTATCCAACACCAACAGATACGCCAGAAAGTATTATGAAAAAAGTAAATGCCTTGATTGAGTCTTGGATCAAAGAAAACCCAGACCAGTGGCTTTGGCTTCACAACCGTTGGAAAGTTAAGAAAAAAGACTTAGGACAATTTGTGGATAAGTAAACAACACATACGTATCCTTAAAGTTATCCCTCCTTTGCCCACATTTTTCCTAAACCTTATCCCCACCTGTTAAAAAAACTGTTTGTGTTTTCACCTGCTCCTTGTGTTTAAAATCAATCCATTGAAAACTAAGGTCTTTTTCATTGGAAAAAATAGGGGATAACCTGTAGATTAAATTGCATAAAAGACTTTTAAGCCTTATTTCGAAGATAACTACTACAACCAAATGATATTAAGAGATTTATTAATAGGTAAACAACGTTCTTCAAAAAGAGTTCCTTTATGGTTTATGCGTCAAGCAGGACGAACTCTTCCTGAGTATCGTGCTTTACGCGCTAAAACGAAAAGTTTTTGGGATATGTGTTTTATTCCGGAATTCACTGTAGAAGCAAGCCTACAACCCATTAAACGTTTTGACTTAGATGCAGCCATTTTATTTTCTGATATTTTAACGGTTCCTAAAGCGCTAGGACAAAACATTGTGTTTAAAGAAGGTGTTGGACCCATCTGTGACACAAACTTTATTCAAAATCTTCCTGTGTTTCAGGAGGTTCTTTTTCAAAAAACTTTGGCGCCAATTAAAACATCTCTTCAAGAAATTCGATCTGCTTTACCCAAGGAAAAAACCTTAATCGGTTTTGTTGGAGGCCCTTTTACCGTTTCTTGCTACATGGTGGAAGGAAAGAAGTCTAAAGATCACAATACAATTAAATCTTTTTTGTATAAAAACCCCGAAAAGATGGAACATTTACTTTCACTCTTAATAGAAGCTTCAGTTGTTTATGCAAAGGAGCAAAGAAAGGCAGGGGCAGATGTTATTCAGATTTTTGACAGCTGGGGCGGTGTGTTGCCACCACGGTACTTCAAAAAATACGTTTTAAAGCCTGTTTTAGACCTTGTTCAGGCGATTAGGGGAGAATACCCAAACATTCCAGTAATTGTGTTTCCTAGGGGTGCTTCTGCGCAGTATAAGCTCTATGTAGAGTCTAACCTTTTTGACGGGCTTTCGTTAGATCATCAAGTTGATCAAACCGACCTTTTGTCTCAGTTTTCTCAAAAAATTTGTTTTCAAGGAGGGATTGACCCTGCTTGTCTTCTAGCAGGTGGGGATGTTTTAAAAGAAACCATACGAGAGACTTTACAGTCTTTTTCTGGTGAGCGGTATATTTGTAACTTAAGTCATGGCTTGGATCCACGAACACCCGTGGAAAACATAGAGGCTTTTGTTAACTGTGTGCGCCAGTGTGAGGGATCATGAAGCGTGCGGTGATTCTTTTTAACCTTGGTGGGCCAGATTCCTTGAAAGCAGTTAAACCGTTTTTGTTTAATCTCTTTAGTGATCCAGCCATTATTTCTGCTCCAAGGTTTATAAGGTGGCTTATTGCTCTGTTGATTTCTTGGAGGCGCGCACCAATAGCGCAAGAAATCTACCAAGAAATGGGTGGAAAATCCCCTATTTTAGAACAAACAGAGGCTCAAGTGCGCGCTTTAGAGGCTTCTTTGGGGGTGGGGTATAAAGTGTTTTGTGTGATGCGATATTGGCACCCACGAGCAGAGGATGTTTATAAGGATGTGGTGTCATATAAACCAGAAGAGGTGATTCTTTTACCTTTGTATCCGCAGTATTCATCAACAACAACGGGGTCGTCTTTAAAAGAGTGGGCGCAGGTTCAAAAATGGGGAAAGGCACCGTGGAAAACGCGTGTCATTAAGAGTTATCCAGAGCTTTCCGGGCTTATTACGTACTATGCTCAGTCTCTTTCTGAGACACTAACATCCATTGATGACCCTTCACGTTGTCGTGTTTTGTTTTCAGCACATGGGCTGCCAGAAAAAGTGATTGAGAAAGGGGATCCCTATCAAAAACAAGTCATTCAAACAGCGGAAGCAATACAAAAAAAACTTTCTTTAAAGGGTGTTGACTATCTTGTCACATATCAAAGTCGTGTGGGGCCTTTGAAATGGATAGATCCATACACAGATCAGGAGATTATTCGTGCAGGACACGATAAAAAGCATTTAATCATTGTTCCTCTTTCTTTTGTTTCAGAGCACAGTGAAACATTGGTTGAGTTAGATATTGAGTACGCTAAACTAGCCGAAGAAGCGGGGGTTCTTTCTTACCATCGCATTATGACGCCGCAGAAAAATAAAAACTTTATTGATTCTTTGGCTGAACTGGTAAAAAAAGAAAGTGAAGAATCTTTTTGTTCTGGGATTTTTCCTTGCATAGGATGGAAATGCCCAAAAAAATTAACCAACCCTAAAGTTTGTTGTTTGAGTCGATAATATGGAAAGATTTTATGATTTTTTATCGGAAAACTATTTATGGATTAAGTGTTTTCATTTGATCTTTGTAACATTTTGGATGGCAGGCCTTTTTTATTTACCACGTTTGTATGTCTATCACACGCAAGCTAAACCAGGAAGTGATCAGGATAAACTCTTTCAGTTAATGGAAAAACGGCTCTTAAAGATTATTATTAACCCTATGATTTTTCTGTCTTTATTTTTTGGGGTGTTGCTTTTTTTAACCCCTGGAGTTGTTAGTTTTTCAGAAGGGTGGTTTCACTTAAAACTCCTTCTCGTGTTTTTTTTGCTTGCCTATCATGGTTTTCTTGCCTATTGTAGAAAGCAATTCACCCAAAATAAGAACAAATACACAGAAACGTTTTTTAGAGTCATTAACGAAATTCCACCCATAATTTTTATAATCATTGTTGTTTTGGTAATCATAAAACCATTTTAGAGAGTATTTTAGGTATGCAATTAAGAGATATTAAGTCTAAAGCCCCAGAAGAACTGGTGAAACTTTGCGAAGAAAATGGCATTGAAAATGCTGGTAACTTAAAAAAACAAGATCTTATTTTTTCCCTTCTTAAATGTTTGACAGAAAAAGATACCGCCATTTATGCGGATGGTGTTGTAGAGGTTCTGTCTGATGGGTATGGGTTCTTGCGGTCACCAGATTCCAACTATTATCCAGGGCCAGATGATCTTTATGTTTCTCCAAGTCAGATTCGGCGCTTTAACTTAAGAACGGGAGATGTTGTCGAAGGGCGGATTCGGGCACCAAAAGAGGGTGAGCGTTATTTTGCGCTTTTAAAAGTCAATAAAGTTAACTTTGAAGCTCCTGAAAAAACAAAACATCGGGTGAATTTTGATAATTTAACCCCCCTTTATCCACAAGAAAAATTAGATTTAACATTGGATGATAGCACTGAAGGATTAACCACACGTGTAATTGATTTGGTTGCTCCTTTGGGTAAGGGGCAAAGGGCGCTGATTGTTGCGCCACCTCGTTCTGGTAAGACTGTTATGCTTCAAACATTGGCTCACGCTATTGTGCGAAATCAACCAGATGTTTATTTGATTGTTCTTTTAATTGATGAGCGCCCGGAGGAAGTAACTGACATGGCGCGTGCTGTTAAGGGAGAGGTTGTAAGTTCTACGTTTGATGAGCCGCCCTCTCGGCATATTCAAGTTGCTGATATGGTTATTGAAAAAGCAAAGCGCTTGGTGGAGCAAAAGAAAGATGTGGTGATTTTATTGGATAACATTACACGTTTGGCGCGCGCTTATAACACAGTAATTCCTTCATCTGGAAAAGTTTTAACGGGTGGTGTTGATGCAAATGCGCTTCAGAGGCCAAAGCGCTTTTTTGGGGCGGCACGTAACATTGAAAATGGTGGGTCTTTAACGATTCTTGCGACGGCTTTGATTGATACAGGCTCTCGTATGGATGAAGTTATTTTTGAGGAGTTTAAAGGAACAGGAAACTCGGAAATTGTTTTGGATCGTCGGTTGGCTGACAAAAGAGTGTTTCCTGCTATTGATATTTCTAAATCAGGAACACGGAAAGAAGATCTTTTGATTGATAAAGCCACTCTTTCTAAAATGTGGGTTTTGCGCCGCGTGTTGTCTCCCATGGGAACGGTTGAGGGGATGGAGTTTTTGACCGATAAATTGCGTCAGACAAAAACAAACGATGATTTCTTTAACTCAATGAACTCATAATTGACTGTTATTTCTGATCTTTTTTTAAGTTTTGGAATTAATGTTTCACGTGAAACAGAAGATAAATTAGAGCTTTATAAAAAGCTTCTTCTTTCTTTTAATGAAAAATTTAATCTTATTGGTCCAGCTACAATACCAATTGTTGAAGAGAGGCATTTTTTAGATTCAGCCCAATTGTTTTCTTATATAAACATTTCTTCTAATATCTTAGATGTTGGAACAGGAGCTGGATTTCCAGGATTAGTTTTGGCAATTATGGGCGCAAAAAATGTAACATTGGTTGATTCATCTCATAAAAAATGTGAGTTCCTTCGAACTGTTTCACGTGAAACAAATACACCTGTTGTAGTTGAATGCTGCCGTGTTGAAGATTATAAAGATAAGGGATTTGATGAGATTGTGTCTCGTGCAGTGGCGCCAGTTGAAAAGATTTTTTCCTTAACACATCACTTGGTTTCTTCAAAAACAAAATATCTTTTGTTGAAAGGAGAGCGTGGTGAGGAAGAACTCAAACAGGCACAAAACAAATGGCTCTTTACTTGTGAGAGAAAAAAAAGTATAACTCATTCTAAAGGGGTCGTTTTTCTTATTAGTCAGGTTTCTAAAAAAAGTGAAAAAAATAATCAGTATTGCAAATCAAAAAGGGGGGGTTGGAAAAACAACAACAACCGTTAATATTTGCACAGCTTTAGCTGCAACAAGAAAAAAAACACTTTTATTAGATTTTGACCCTCAAGGAAATGCCAGCACAAGTCTCGGATTTGATCACCAAAAACGTTATCCTGGAATTTATGAACTTCTGACTGAACAAATTCCTCCCCAAACAATTTGCCGCCAAACAATCATTCCAAACTTAAGCATTTTAACCGCCACACCAGATTTGGCTGGGTTTGAAGTCGAATTTTCTTCGGTTAAAAAAAGAGAGAGAATTTTA
>CAYGMA010000017.1:0-7469 GCA_964351045.1 uncultured Holosporaceae bacterium
TGGCTGGCTCAGGAAGGCTATAACCCAGAGTTTGGTGCTAGGCCTTTGAAAAGAGCTATTCAAGAGCATATACAGAATCCTTTGGCAACCATGCTTTTAGAGGGAAAAATTTTGGATGGGCAAACAGTTGAAATTACTGTTCAAGATGATAAGCTAGTTTTTAAAATGAGGTAACTATTATGAGAGCAGGGATGTACAAAAATTTATCGTTTTTATTTTTAGGGCTTTTCCTTTTAGGAGGCTGTGAGCGCGACAACGGAAGGTTGCCTAAGGATTTGTATGATCAAGGAAGGCCTATTCATCCGTATTGTGTTTATGCACTTTCTGCGGGTGATTCTTCTCGATACCAACCAAAGCCTGTGCAATGCTTTGAAAAAAGAGTGAAAAGCACACATTTTAAAGTAGATAAGAAACAAGCGTTGGTGAGAGAGATCGTTGAGCAGCCAGATGGGGAAAAACTTGATATCCAGTATCGTTATATTGGGACTTATGAAAATAAGAATCTTTTGCTTGTGAACTGGTTTAGTGATCACGGAACAGGGCGTTTTTCTGCTCTTTTTTTAGTGGAACGAAAAAACGATACGCTTTTAAACAAAGGTGAAATTGCGGCGGGTGATCGTGCGCTGGGAGGCCTTATCAAAGACATCACTTTGAAAGGGAGTCACTTAAGTTACACGCAAAACTTTGGGCCACGTGACTTTATTCAAACTGAAGTTCCAGAGTTGAGGCCGAAGTATGATTCGTCTGCAACTGATTATGGATTTAACGACATGCTTTTGTATGAAGTGGATTTAGCGAAGCCAGAAAGTCAAAGAGATGGGGTTTCTTTTTACCAGCCAGCAATGCAAGAGCTGCGGTTGTCTCCTGAAACAAAAAATCAAACTTTGAATGGTGGCGATTCTTTTGACTTGTGTTTTTCTGAAAAACGGATGGTTTATCTTTATAAAGGGCAGGACGTTCTTAACGTGCATGAGATGAAGCAATTTGCGCATAGTGTGGCAGAATGTATTTTATCTTCATGAGATGCGACTAGCGCCGACCGAAGAGTTTTTCGATGTCTTTGAGGTTGAGTTTCACGTAAGTTGGACGCCCATGATTGCACTGCCCTGAAAAGAGGGTTTGCTCCATGGTTCTTAACAAATCATTCATTTCTTGACGTGTAAGAGTTCTCCCAGAGCGAACACTGCCGTGGCAAGCAATACTGGCACAAATCTCATTCAACCGTTCTTGAATTGCGAATCCTTTTCCATGTTGGGCAATTTCATCTATCACCGTTTCTACAAGATCTTTGATATTATCTTGCCTTAAGAGAGCTGGAATTTCTCGGATGAGGAGATCATTTCCGCCAAATGGTTCTAGAACAAGGCCTACTTTTTCTAACTCTGTTAAAAAAGGAGTAATGGTATCAATTTTTCCAGGAGAAAGATGGATAACTTCTGGGACTAAAAGCAGTTGACGCTCCACTTGATTGTTTACAACATTTTCTTTTAAGCGTTCATAAACGAGGCGTTCATGGGCCGCATGTTGATCAACAATCACTAAACCGTCAGATGTTTCACTGATGATATAGGTTTCATGAACTTGACCACATGCAGCTCCAAGAGGGTGAGTCAAAGCGTTTTGATAAGATGCGCCTTCCCGGGCTTCTTCGTGGAGCGGTTTTTTTATTGGTGCAGGCGTGTCAGCCTGAAACAAGCCTTCTGTTATTCCTTGGTTTAAGGAAGGGGATGTTGGCCTGGATGCATAAGAGGAGGTGTATTTTGTGAGAGGGCGGCTGGGTTGGTTTAAGGAAAAAGCAGACCCTTGTGATGGAGATGTGTTTTGAGATGGAGTAAATGAAGGAGAGTCAAAAGACTGAAGGACTTGTTCTCCAATTGCGGGCGCGGCTGTTTGAGCATGCTCTCTCAAGGTGGATTTGAGACTTGTAACGATGAAATTTTTTATCTGTGCAGGTTGAGAGAAGCGCACTTCTAGTTTTGCGGGATGAACGTTTACATCAACTTGATTAGGGTCAAGAGTTAAGAACAAACAGACTTGAGCATATCGATCTTTTGCGAGCACATCGTGGTACGCTGCTCTTAAAATAGGAATGAGCATTTTGTCTTTGATTAAGCGCCCATTTACAAAAAGCAGCTGATTTTGAGCAGATCCTTTGCTGAAGGTAGGAAGACTGATGAACCCGGAGAGATGCATGCCTTCAATTTGTGTTTCAACAGGGAGCGCATTTTTAGAAAACTGACTGCCAAAAACTTGGTTTAACCGCTCAGCAAGTGGCATGGTTTTTGGGAAATCTAAAAGTGTTTTTCCTTGGGTTTTTAAGGTGAATGATTTGTCTAGATTTGCAAGGGCTAAGGTTTGAACAATGGTGATGATGTGGTTTAATTCTGTGGCATTTGAGCGCATGAAATTTAAACGGGCAGGGGTCGCAAAAAAAAGATCACGCACATCAACAACTGTGCCTTGCTTCATTCCCTTTGGTTTTGGCGGGAGAGATTTTCCTCCCTCTGTTTTTAAAGACCAGCCAGTTTCTTCTTGGCCGGTTGCGCTTTCAAGAGTCAGGCGGCTAATAGATCCAATAGATGGAAGAGCTTCTCCTCGAAAGCCCATGCTTTTGATGTTCATTAAATTGTTGTCTGGAATTTTAGAAGTAGCGTGGCGTTGAAGTGCCATCTCAATATCTTCCAATGACATGCCGCACCCATTATCACGGACTTGAATTACGTTTTTTCCAGCGTCTTCTACATAGACATCAATTTGATCCGCACCTGCATCGATGGCATTTTCCATGAGCTCCTTAACGACAGAGGCAGGGCGTTCAATGACTTCACCTGCGGCAATTTGGTTGACAAGGACAGAGGGAAGAAGGCGAATACGAGAAGACATTAGTTCATCTTTTTTAGATATTTTTTTGCGAGGACTTTTCCTTCTTCTACAGCAGGTTGGTCAAACGCGTTAACGTCTAATAAGTCTGCAGAGAAAATGGTTTCCATCATAAAGTGCATTAAGAGAGCCCCTAAAGTTGGTGCATCAAGTGTTTTTATTTCAAAAGTACGCACGGGCTTTTTATGATGAATCAAGGTGTCCCGCGTTGCTTCGTATTCAGCACGCAGGAGGGCATCCATTCCTTTTTCTGAAAGAAGGGAAAGGGTTGGATCTTCTGGAATATCTGCGTTTTCTTTTGTGCTCGAGTTTTCGGCATTATAGGCGCGCCCGATAAGTGTGTAAGCTTTATCTGAAGGGCCATCTAGATAGAGTTGCAATTGGCTGTGTTGGTCGACTGTTCCAAGGGCATCAATAGGCGTTGTGCCTTTTCCGTTTTTTCCGAGACTTTCTGCCCAAAGCTGGCGATACCATTTAGAAAAAAATGCAAGGTTATCGACATAGGGCATGAGGACTGTGTTGGGATATTTTTCTGCAAGTAGAACAGATGTGACTGCACCCATTCCGGGAACATTTTTTTCAAATGTTGTTTCGTTGAGGGTTTGATCGAGTACTTGCCGGGCTCCTTCTCGAAGGGCGAGAACATCAACATTTTGAATAAGAGCAGGAAGCAGTCCAACCGTTGAAAGAACAGAGAAACGACCGCCTAGATCAGGGTCATGAGGAAGCGTTGGAATGTTCCAATGAGCCGCTATTTTTGTAAGGGGAGAGTCTTTTTTTTCTGTGATAATAAGAAAGTGATCTTTGATAGCGTAGGCATTAGCATGTTCACGCCAGTAGTCAAGGCATGTTAGACATTGCATAAGCGTTTCAACGGTGCCCCCTGATTTGGAAATGATAATAAAGGCCGTTGAGTGTGGGGAAAGTTTATTAAATAGCGTGTTAAACGTTGCTTGGTCAATGTTATCTAAAAAATGAACATGTGGTGTGTTGGGCTGTGCAAGAACACTGAGTGTTTGACCGCCTAAACTAGACCCACCAGTTCCTAAGACAACGATGTCTGTGAAGTCATCTTGAAATCGCTCTACAATGGGTGTGAGATCTGCGATGTCTTTCCGAAGGTGAGGAAGTTTAAAAAGAGGAAGCGCTCCAGTGTCGAAAAGAGTCTTGTTCTTTTTTAGGCTGGCTAAGAATTTTTGCCGATATAAATCTAAGTGAGAGGCCTTAATGCCTGTTTTTCCAATAGCATCAGAAAAAACAGAGGTCAGGTCTTGTGTATACAGCATAGGTGTTCCCTCTCTTTTAAGATGTGAGGTGTGCTAAATTCTTTTTCTCTTGATATGGATCAATTGTATCGGATTTTTTCTTATTTGAAACCAGTTGTTTTAAGAAAGAGTCTGAGGCGTCAGCGTGTTCCTGGGCGCGCAGTTTATTTCTTAATCCCGGTTGTGTTTGATGGGCGCCGGCACTTCTTAAAAGAAGTTTTTGCCCATGGCTTGACTTGTAGTGTCCAGCACGGTTTTTTTGTCGCTTCTTTGACTGGGTGAGTATTTGCTCCTTAGCCCGGTCGCGCTTTGATTGCTCTTGTGGTCTTTTTTTTCCAGGCTCAGGTGGACGTAAAGAGAAATCTGGAGGAAGTTCTAAGGGCGCTCGATCCATGACTTCAAATGCATCGGGTTGTTTTTCTTTTAATCCTAAGGCTTCTTTTGCTGTGTCGCATCCAGTTAGAAGAGAGAGAATAAAGCCTAAGGCTAAAAAAGTATGTAATTTGTTCATTATTTTTTATCTTTCAACAGTGTTAAAACCAAAAGAAGACAGACACCTATAACAATACAGGCATCAGCAACATTAAAAGCTGGCCAATGATAGTCATGCCAGAAAAAATCTAAAAAATCAACCACAGCGCCTCGGGCAAATCGATCATAAATGTTTCCCAAAGCTCCTCCAATGATGAGAGATAAGGCAAGGCGTTGGGTTGGATCTTTTTCTGTGAAAAGCCAGAAAGCGAGATAAAGAACCAGGAAACAAATTCCAGATGTAACAATCCAAAAAGACAACGTTGATGAATTATTTAAGAATCCAAAAGAGACACCCTTGTTAAAAACTAACACGATTTGAAAAAAAGAGGTGATTTCAAGGGGCGTTTGTTGCCATTTAAAAATAGTTAAAACGGCGTGTTTTGTAGATTGGTCGGCAAAAAAAATGAGACCTATAATAAGAGAAGGCACGCCCCATCTAAGCATGAAGCACCTCATGGCATCGGGTGCAAACAGAGTCATTTTCTTCTTCTGTTGCATGAAGCGTTTCAACGTATTTCCAACACCGCGCACATTTTTTACCGGTGTGTTTTTCAACTTTTAATTTTAAGTTAGAGCCTTCTATGGTTTCAAAATCAGCTTCTGGCGTTTCAACAAAAGAAACAGAAGAAACGATGAAAAAGTCAGCCCATTCTTCTGCAGTGAAAAGAGTTTTCAGGGTCTCTTCTTCTGGCATGTAAATTTTTAGTGATGCTTCAAGGCTAGAGCCAATTAATTTTTCGGCGCGTGCTTTTTCTAGGGTTCCGTTGACCTGGCTTTTTAATAAACGACAGGTTTCAAGAGGAGCGTTTAATTCTGGGTTTTTCCACTCACTCGGCACAGAATTTAGCGGCTGAAGAAAAATACTTTCACCAGGAAAGCGTTTTTGCCACGCTTCTTCTGCAGTGAAACTTAGGATTGGTGCAAGCCATTTTGTAAGAGTTTCAAAAAGCGTGTTTAAAACAAAAAGACAAGATTTGTATGTAAGGGATTTTTCTCCTTCACAATACAACGTATCTTTTCGAATATCGAAATAGAAAGAAGACAGCGTTACGCAGAAAGAAAAAAGCTCACGGTAAAGACCATGAAGGTTATAAGCCATCAGATGTTTTTCACAGGTTTCGATGACGTGTGCAAGATGGTGTAGGGTGAACTTTTCAAGAAGTGGAAGCTGGTTATAGGGGATAGATTCAATTTCTTGATCTTCTGGTAAATTTCCTAACATAAACCGTAAAACGTTGCGGAGTTTTCGATAGTTTTCTTGTTGAAATTTAATGATTTGTTTGCCGAGGCGTAGATCATCTTGGTAGTCAGAGCCGGCAACCCAAAGCCTTAAAATATCGGCCCCATCTTGTTTTAAAACGTCGTCTAAATTAACAGCGTTTCCTTTTGATTTTGAAAGTTTGTAGCCGTGTTCATCGACGATGAATCCGTGGGTTAACACTGTTTTGTAAGGCGTTTTGTTATCAGCACCTAAGGCAACCAGTAACGTAGACTGGAACCAGCCACGATGTTGGTCTGATCCTTCTAAATACAAATCAATAGGAAGGTGAGAAACATCTGTTTCTTTTAGGAAAGAATAAGAACAGCCACTTTCAAACCAGACATCTAAAATATCTGTGCTTTTTTGATAGTCACTTGGGTTGTATTTCGGAGCAAGAAGCTCTTCAGTTGTTTTTTCATTAAACCAAAAATCTGTGCCTTCTTCTTCAATGCGGGCAAGAATTTTTTCGTTTAGATCTGGGTCTTTTAAAATTTCTTGCGTTTCTTTATGAACAAAAATAGGGAGTGGAATGCCCCAAACGCGTTGTCGTGACAAACACCAGTCAGGGCGTCCTGAAACCATGGCATGAAGGCGATTTCGTCCTTGAGGGGGGATCCATTGAACGTCTGTGTTAATTGTTTTTAAGGCTTTTTCACGGAGCTCATTTGTTTCCATGGAAATGAACCACTGCGGTGTGGTCCTGAAAATCAAAGGAGCTTTAGAACGCCAAGAGTGTGGGTAGCTATGGGTGATTTCACTATGGAAAAGAAGCGAGTTAGCCTCTTTGAGGGAGGCTATAATTTTATCATTTACTTTATAGACATGCTCGCCAGCCCAGAGAGGAACGTGTTTATAATAGAACCCATCATCTCCAACAGGTTGCGCAATTTCTAAGTTGAATTTTTTTCCTAAAACAAAATCTTCTTGCCCATGCCCTGGAGCTGTGTGAACCAAGCCCGTTCCTTGATCAAGTGTGACATGATCTCCTGGAAGAAGAGGGACATCAAATTCATATCCCTGTCCGCGCCATGGGTGCTGGGCAAGAGTGTTGGATAAGGCAGTTCCAGAGAAAGATTTCAGCACAGTCAGGGTATGGCCTGTTTCTTTTTCTATAGAAGAGAGAAGATCTTGAGCAACAATGATTTTTTGGAACGCTGCATTTGATTCTTTTATTTCAGCCAGGACATAAGTGACATCTGGATTATATGCAATGGCGCGATTGGCTGGAAGTGTCCAAGGTGTGGTTGTCCAGATAAGAGCGTGTGCGCCAATGAAGTCAGGGTCTTGGGCGGAATGAATTTTAAATCCAACAAAAATGGACGGAGAGGTTTTATCTTTATATTCAACTTCAGCCTCTGCGAGAGCAGTTTGTTCAACCACAGACCAATACACAGGTTTCACGCTTTTATAAAGGCCGCCATTCATTAGGAATTTAAAGAGTTTTTCTGTGATGCGTTTTTCATTTTTGAGATCCATGGTGAGATACGGTTTTTCCCAGTCTCCCAAAACACCAAGACGCTGAAATTCTT
>CAYGMA010000017.1:7479-11531 GCA_964351045.1 uncultured Holosporaceae bacterium
CCGCTTGTATTTTAACCCACTTGTCTGCAAAGGTTCTGCAAGCCCGCCTGAACTCAGTTGGGGTAATATCTTCTTTAGAGCGCCCCTGTGCTTTAAATTCAGCTTCGACCATCCACTCAATAGGAAGGCCGTGACAATCCCATCCAGGGGTGTAAGGGCTTTTGTATCCTTGCATGGATTTATATTTAATAAAAATATCTTTGAGGATTTTATTAAGAGCGTGCCCCATGTGTAAATGGCCGTTGGCATATGGAGGACCATCATGCAAGGTGAAGGTCGGGCCTTCTTTATTTTTTTCCTGAAGAGCCGCGTAAACATTTTGATTTTGCCAAAAAGCAAGCGTGCTTGGCTCTGTTTCAGCAAGACGGGCTTTCATGCCAAAAGATGTTTTAGGAAGACGAACAGAATTTTTAACGGTGTTCATAGGAAATCCTTACTTTTTATGTTTTCCGCATGAGCAAGAGGTGTTTTGAGCGCCTGCTGCTTTAATGGGAACCATAAGTGTTTGAGTTTCCCCTTTATCAAAATGAAGGGTTAGTTCAAAGAAAAAATCTTCAGACAGTGGCTTTTTGAGGCCCATGAGCATGATGTGGAGCCCTCCCGGCTTTAACACTAAAGCCCCCTTTTCTGGAATGGTTAACGCGTCTACTTCACGCATGCGGAAGATGGAGCCTTCTTTGATGTGTGTATGCAGTTCGCAATGATCTGCAATTTTTTCTGAAACTGTTGCCTTTAGAAGAGAGCGAGGGTGCGTCGTTTCGTTTTTAAGTGTCAAGAAAATAGCCCCATTTTTTCCTGTTGTTGCCCTGGAAAATGGAGCGTCAATGCGTATCGTAGTGTGTGTCTCTAAATTTTTTCCGAGGGTAGAAAATGAAAGAAAAAAAATAAGGGATAAAGGAATAAAGCGTGTCATGGTTAATTCTTTATAATGCTATTACTTGGTAGTTATACGCAGCTTTTAAATCGTCGTAAACCTTTTTGCCCGATTTTTAAGGAATAAATTAAAGATAAAAAGGATTCCTTTCTGGCATGTTGGGAAGATTCTTTGTATACTGCCTCAAATACAAATTAGATTTAGAGGATTTAGATGTTTGGTGTTATTCAGCGTATTTTTGGATCATCCAATGATAAAATAATTAAACGCTTGCAGAAAAAAGTTGAAAAAATCAATGCTCTTGAGCCGAGCATTTCTCCGTTAACAGATGAGCAATTAAAAGGAAAAACACAAGAATTTAGAGACCGTCTGTCAAAAGGAGAGACGGTTGACGATTTATTGCCTGAAGCATTTGCTGTCGTGCGTGAAGCTGCAAAACGTGTTTTGGGAGAACGACACTATGACGTTCAGCTTATGGGGGGAATGGTTTTAAATCGCGGTATGATTGCTGAAATGAAAACAGGGGAAGGAAAAACCTTGGTGTCAACTTTATCGGCTTATCTGAATGCACTTCCTGGAAAAGGGGTTCATGTGGTGACTGTGAACGACTATTTGGCAAAACGGGATTCAGAATGGATGGGCCAAGTGCATCGATTCTTGGGGTTGACTGTTGGGTGTATTGTTCATGACTTAGATGATGATCAGCGTCGGGAAGCTTATGCAGCAGATATTACATATGCGACCAACAATGAGCTAGGATTTGACTATCTGCGGGATAACATGAAGTTCTACAAAGAAGACATGGTTCAACGTGGATTTCATTATGCCATTGTGGATGAGATGGACAGCATTTTAATTGATGAAGCGCGAACTCCTCTGATTATTTCAGGTCCAACAGATGATACGTCAGAGTTGTATCTCGTAGCAAATCACATTGTGAAGCAGCTTTCTCCGGAACATTATGATAAGGACGAAAAGCAGCACAATGCACACTTCACAGAAAAAGGAATGGAGCGCATCGAAGAGTTGAGTAAAGAGGGCGGGCATCTTAAAGGAGAGTCTCTTTATGATATCCAAAACGTTGCTATGGTGCATCATTTAAACCAAGCCTTGAAAGCGCATACGCTTTACCATCGTGATAAAGAGTATATCTTGAGAGATGGTCAAGTTATGTTGATTGATGAGTTCACAGGGCGGATGATGGATGGGCGTCGTCTTTCTGATGGATTGCATCAAGCCATTGAAGCCAAAGAAAACATGGCGATTCAAATGGAAAATCAAACATTAGCATCCATTACGTTCCAAAATTTCTTCCGCTTGTATCCGAAACTTTCTGGTATGACCGGGACTGCTATGACCGAAGCAGCTGAATTTGCAGATATTTATGGGTTGGATGTTGTTGCCCTTCCAACAAACGTACCCATTGCGCGGAAAGATTTGGATGATGAAGTGTATCGGACAGAGCATGAAAAATTTGAGGCTATTTTGAAAATCGTTCAGGGGTGCAAAAAGAAAGAGCAGCCGGTTTTGATCGGAACAGCCAGCATTCAAAAATCAGAAGAAATCTCAGACTTTTTGAAGCGTCATCATATCACTCATAACGTATTGAATGCACGCCATCATGAGAAAGAAGCGTTGATCATTGAACAAGCAGGATACCCGGGAGCCATTACTATTGCCACAAACATGGCGGGTCGTGGAACAGATATTAAGCTGGGTGGTAACTTAGACCTGATGATCGAAAAAGCGACTGAGAAAGCAAAATCTGATGCGGAAAAACAGAAAATCACTCAAAAAGTTAAAGAGGATCATGCTAAAGCAAAACAACAAGTTTTAGAGTCAGGTGGCCTCTACGTGATTGGAACAGAGCGTCATGAAAGCCGGCGTATTGATAACCAGCTGAGAGGACGTTCTGGTCGTCAGGGGGATCCGGGGGCTTCTAAGTTCTTTCTTTCCTTGCAAGATGATTTGATGCGTATTTTTGGCTCTGAACGGTTGGATGGCATGTTGAAAAAACTTGGCCTTGAAGAGGGAGAAGCGATTACACATCCTTGGATTAATAAAGCCATTGAGCGCGCTCAGAGCAAAGTTGAAGCACGTAACTTTGATATGCGGAAACATTTGCTTAAGTATGATGATGTCATGAATGAGCAACGGAAAATCATTTATGAACAACGTCTGGAGTTGATGGAAAGTGATGATGTTTCCGAAACACTTTTGGATATGCGTTCTGAAATTGTTGATGAGTTGGTAGCACATGCAATGCCAGAAAAAAGCTTTGCAGACCAGTGGGCTATGGAAGGCTTGGATGAAGCTTGTCAGGGTATCTTTGGATTGGAGCTTCCCTTAAAAAAATGGGCGTCTGAAGAAGGAATTGCTAACGAAGAAATTAAAAATCGAATCAATCATGAGATTGAAGAGAAGTTTAAGAAAAAGTTTTCTGACTTTCCTGCAGAAGTTCTTCGTAGTATTGAGAAATCAGTTCTGTTGCGTGTATTAGATCAAACGTGGAAGGATCATTTGCTTTCTATGGATCAATTGCGTCAGGGGATTAATTTGCGCGCCTATGGGCAAAAAGACCCCTTGAATGAATACAAGCGTGAGTCCTTTTTGATGTTTGAAGAAATGTTGCAAAAGCTGCGTGAACAAGCATTAACTATTTTGTTCAATTTCAACTTTATGGAAAACATTCAAGAAAAAGAAATTATCCCTGAAGGGCAGCAGGAAATGACAGAGTCTCATGAAGATCCTGCGCTGCAATTGGGAGGAGGCAGTGATGGCGGCGTTAAGACCATTAAATCGCGACAAGCCTCTGATGTTGTGAACCCAAAGGATCCGAGCACCTGGGGGCGTGTTCCGCGTAATGATCCATGCCCCTGTGGATCGGGTAAAAAATATAAGCAGTGTCATGGGAAAATTACCTAAATGAATTTTTAGGGTATGACTCTCTAAAAAAAGGGCCTTTTAAAGCCCTTTTTTATTTTCAACAGGTTGATATTAAATGAGTAAAGTTAGATGCTTATGGAGAAGGTTGGGAAGTCGCTTTATGAAGAGTGGCGCACTCGAGAGGATTCGAACCCCTAACCTCCTGATCCGTAGTCAGGTGCTCTATCCAGTTGAGCCACGGGCGAGCTATTGAGGGCACGCTTGTACGTAGTTTTTCCTTTTTTTGCAACAA
>CAYGMA010000018.1:0-2165 GCA_964351045.1 uncultured Holosporaceae bacterium
ACAAAACCTTAAAAGCCCAAGCCTATATTGGATTAGGTAATGCACGACAAGGGGATCAGCACTACCAGAAAGCTCTAGATCTTCTTGGTCCAAATGGAGACAAAACCTTAAAAGCCCAAGCCTATATTGGATTAGGTAATGCACGACAAGGCGCTCATCACTACGTGGAAGCGTTAGATCTTCTTGAGCCAGATGGAGATGTAACCTTAAGAGCCCAAGCCCATATTGGATTGGGCCATGAAAAATATGAGGGAGTCCAAGCACCTCACTACCAGAAAGCTCTAGATCTTCTTGGCCCAGATGGATATGAAGAATTAAGAGCCCAAGCCTATATTGGATTAGGTAATGCACGACAAGGCGCTCATCACTACCAGAATGCACTAGATCTTCTTGGCCCAAATGGAGATGCGCACTTAAGAGCCCAAGCCTATATTGGATTAGGTAATGCACGAGAAGGCGACAGAATCGCTCACTACCAGAAAGCTCTAAATCTTCTTGAACCAGATGGAAATGTAACCTTAAGAAAAAAAGCCTATATTGGATTGGGCAACACTCTTCTTGTAGATAAAACCATCCCTTTCCGTACATATCTTGCTGAAGAATGTTTCAAGAAAGCACAAAAAAGAAAAAACATAACCCACCCTAGAGGCACAGCCCCAACGAGGAGAGAAGCACAAGAAAAGTTAAACGAATTTTTGTCTCAGCCTCGTCAGGAAAGATCTTCATCAACTCCAACAAGAAGAGACCATAGACATTCTGATAGACGCTCTGATCCTAGAGGTTATAGACAACACCCTTCAACCTCAGATCAACGCCATAAAGGGGACGCCCCACGTCACTCTCATTGGTCATCAACTCCATACCATAACCATTCTGGCAGGCGCCCTCATGAGCAAGAGAGAGACAGAAACAAACGTTGGAAATCTTCACCAGCTTCAACAGAAAGAGGGCGCCATAGCTCTTCTAATAGAGGGTAAGCTATCTACACCTTTAAGGATAAACAACTCCATAAAAAAAGCCGCGTTATGCGGCTTTTTTTGTTTCTATAACCTGAAGAAAACTACTCTTCAACCAATCCTGGCGTGCCATCCATCATATCAATCAACCCTGCGTTTTGACGCAATTTTTGTTCAATATCAGTTGCCACGGTTTCATTTTCTTTTAAGAAGCGCTTCGCTGCTTCACGGCCCTGGCCAATTTGCTGTCCTTGATATGAATACCAAGACCCGGCTTTCTCAATGAGATCTGCCTTTACACCTAAGTCTAAAAGCTCCCCAACCTTAGAAACCCCTTCTCCATACATGATATCAAATTCAACCACTTTGAAAGGGGGCGCCATTTTGTTTTTCACAACTTTAATACGTGTTTGGTTGCCAACCACTTCATCTTTTTCTTTGATGGCTCCAATACGACGAATGTCTAACCGTACAGAAGCATAAAACTTTAACGCGTTTCCACCTGTTGTGGTTTCAGGGTTTCCAAACATAATGCCAATTTTTTGGCGAATTTGGTTAATGAAAATCACCATACATTTAGACCGTGAAATGGAAGAGGTTAATTTTCTGAGCGCCTGACTCATCAAACGCGCTTGAAGTCCCATATGAGAATCTCCCATTTCACCTTCCAATTCAGCTCGCGGAACCAATGCTGCCACACTATCAACGACCAACACATCAATGGCGCCAGAGCGCACCAACGTATCTGCAATTTCAAGTGCTTGCTCACCCGCGTCTGGTTGAGAAATAATCAAGTCATCTGTATTCACGCCTAATTTACGTGCATACCCTGGATCCAGTGCATGCTCTGCATCAATAAAGGCACAAGTGCCTCCTTTTTTTTGAGATTCTGCAACCACATGTAAGGCCAAAGTTGTTTTACCAGAACTTTCAGGGCCATATATTTCTATGATACGGCCTACAGGCAACCCCCCAACCCCCAAAGCTAAGTCCACCCCTATGGACCCTGTTGGAATCACATCCACATCAACATGAGCCACTTCTCCTAGCTTCATAATTGAGCCTTTACCAAAAGCCCGTTCGATTTGTTTTAACGCAATATCCAGCGCTTTGGTTTTTTCTGTATTTGCAGCGTTGGCCATTAACTACTCCTCATCATCATAAGTTGTTATTATTTTCTTGAAACCTACCACATACCCTTCACTAGAT
>CAYGMA010000018.1:2175-11080 GCA_964351045.1 uncultured Holosporaceae bacterium
CAACTCCTCTTTAGAAAGATGTGTTTTTTTCAAGTCCTTTTCAGAAAAGCCAAGCGCATGCACCAAATACTTAATAGAAAACGTATTTCTGCGCGACGCATTGGTAAAAACTTTTCCGTTCTTTTGACACACAAAGTACCCTTTTTCTTTTAACTCATAACAGGCCGTTTTTGGGCTCAAAAGCATCAAAAACAGGCCCAAAACACTCAAAATAAGGCCTAAAAAGCGCCATTTTGTACGCCAAATACACACCCATAAAATGCCTAAGACACTCACTAAAAAGGCCGCTACCGAAGGGTGAGCAACGTGTATCTTAGCGCCAGGCCACTGACTCACTTCAACTGCTAAAAAATACATTTGATGAATCATCCAGTACACACCTTGAAGAATAAAATCCAAAGAAAACAACGACTTAACAACAAGCCCAAAAATCAATCCAGGCAAAATTAAGACCCCCAACAACGGAATAACAATAAGGTTCGCCGCGATCCCTTGCAGAGAAACAGTATGAAAATGGTAAATACCAAAGGGAAGGATTGCGATAGACGCTAAAAGCGACGTTGTAAAAAGTCCTTTCACACCATGCCATACCTTTGAAAGCGTGTGTGTGCTTGGGCTTCCAATAAGTCCATAATACGATTCATAAAATGCCACCAACGCCATCACCACAAAAAAAGACATTTGGAAACTCGGCAGTAAAAATGCATGTGGCTGAAACAAAAGAATCCCCATCGCAGCAAACGCTACAAAGCGCATGCTGACTCCTTCACGACCAAAGATAACGCCCCATAAAACAAATGAAGCCATGATAAATGCACGAATGGCTGAAACCGCTTGGCCTGAAATATTCAAATAAAAAACCAACCCTAAAAAAGTGATAAAAGCAGCGACTTTCGGAAGGTGAATGCGCTCTAAAACGCCTGGAAAACGGCAAAAAATCAATTTTAATAAAACAAATAAAATCATCCCCATTAAGTTCATATGGAGGCCTGAAATAGCCAACACATGCGCCAAACCACTCGCTGCAAACACCTCTCGTGTTTTCTCTGCCAACATGCCTTTATGGCCTGTAATTAGAGCCGCTGAAATAGCCTTACTTTGAGAAAAGTCAAAGGGCACTGATAAAATCATTTGTGTTATTTTTTGCCGTTTTTTCTGCCAAAAATGCGCCCAAGGAGAGGTTGATTTTTTAAGGATCTGTATCGGACTCACCGTATATCCAGCAGCTCCTACCCCTTGATAAAAATTATTCTTCTGAAAATTATATCCTCCTGGAATTAAAGGGCCTGAAAATGGCGTCAATACAGCATTCATCTGAATATGATCTCCCAACTCTGGGACCTCTCCTTTTTTTATGCGATGCGTTAACCGCACTTTATTCACTCGAAGTGGTTTACGACGGCGCTCCAATTCTTTGTCTGATTGAATCAATAATTGCTGCCCATAAGACGCTTCTACTTTATCTAAGAGAACACCTGAAAACTTTTTCACAAATCTTTTTTCTAAAAGAGTCTGCGTTTGATTCAAACATTGATGCCCATAAAAACTGCCATACCCTGCCAAAAAACCTATAACAGGAATAAGAAGAAGTCGCCGTTCCCAGCGTTGTCTCAAAAAAACAAGACCAATAAGGCCAAACGCTCCTACACCACAAGAAAAAATCCACCCCTGTTTCATTCCTGTATAAATGCCTAAGGTCATAAAAACAGGTGTCCAAAAAATCCAACGAGATGATTCTTGAAAAAATGAAGATCTTAAAAAGTTAAAAAAGAGTTTCAAAAGAGTTTCTATATTTTTGTTAACACTAATGAAAAAGAGCGATCCTCGTCAAGGAAAGGCTGCTTTCAGCTCACATAAAAACTCTAAAAAAACTAGTTACAATAACGTTGAAGACGCACGTCTCGATGAATATCTGCGTTCAAAATAAACCCTAAGCTAATCAACAAAGACCACATGGCTGTCCCTCCATAGGAAATAAATGGAAGAGGTACTCCTACCACGGGAACCAACCCCATCACCATAGCCACATTGATAAACACGTATAGAAACAGCGTCCCGCTCAAGCCAACAGCTAATAAACGCGCAAAGATAGACTGACACCTCATTCCCATAAAAAAGCACATTAAGATCAAAATCAAATAAAGACTAATAAGGCTCAAACTTCCCAAAAAACCAAATTCTTCAGCAAATAAAGTGAAAATAAAATCTGTTTGTTTTTCTGGTAAGAAATTCAAATGACTTTGCGTTCCTTTCATGAATCCTTTCCCTAAGAGTCCGCCTGATCCAAGCGCAATCTTGGATTGCAAAATATGATACCCCGCACCAAAAGGATCCCTTTCTGGGTTTAAAAATGTGAGGACTCGGTTTTTTTGATAGGTATGCAAAAAGTTCCACGCCACAGGAGCCATTCCCAAAAGACCAAGGCCAGAAATAATAAAAATCCTTTTAGGAACCCCTGCCACAAAAAGAACCAAAATCCCACTCATAACCATCATAAGCGCTGTCCCTAAATCAGGCTGTTTTAGAATCAAAACTGCTGGTATAAGAATCATCAAAACCGCTGGAAAAACACCTTTAAATGTTCGAATTTCACTGCTTGATCGCCGGTGAAAGTAACAAGCAAGCGCCAAGATTAAGGAAACACGCATAAGCTCAGAAGGTTGTAAATTAATAAATCCAAGGTTTAACCACCGTTGCGCTCCCATTCCAATATGTCCAATGGCTAAAACACCTCCCAACAATAAAAAAGAGATAACATAAAAAGCGTAGCTATAGGTTAGCCATATTTGCAGAGGCGATAGAACAACTGCAAAAAATAAAATAAGGCCAATGAGAAATCGAATAAGCTGATTTTTTGCCCAAGGACTAAGCGCCCCTCCTGCTGCATCAAACAGTAAAACAAACCCTATTGAAACAAAAAGAAAGATCAAAAAAACAACCGGCTTATTGAGCCGTTTTAATTTAGTTTTTAACGTCATGTTTGTATAAGTTTTTATAAATATAGTTAAAAATCTTTTTGGCAAGCGGGCCTGTGGTTCTGCCGCCCCAACCACCGTGTTCTACCATAAGAGCCAACACGTACTTTGGTTTATGTGCCGGAGCATATCCCACAAACATTGCATTATCACGTAGATGCCACGGCGTTTCTTCAACGGAACGAATGCCAGCTGCACGTTCAGCTAGTGAAATACGGCGCACCTGACTGGTAGATGTTTTTCCTGCCACTAAAAACCCTGGAATACCTGACTTTGCGTGGCGCCCTGTTCCTTTCTGAGAATTAACACTTAATTTTAAAGCTTTTTTTATCACAGCAAGCGCCTCTTTATCTAGTTTCTGCTTTTGGTTTAAATCATAAGCCCATATTTGCGTTAAGTGGGGAGTAATTTCCTTTCCCTCATTTGCTATTAAAGCCATGGCGTATGCCCACTGAATAGGCGTTGAAAGCAAATCACCTTGCCCAATTGAAAGATTAACCGTATCACCAGGAAACCATCTTCCTCTCCCTTTACTCTTTTTCCAAGCAGGCGTTGGAAGCAGCCCAGGCTTTTCATCAACAAGGTCAATTCCTGTCTTCTCTCCAAACCTAAACCGCGATAAAAACTCAACAAGCTTATCAATCCCTAAAATACCAACTGCTTTGTAAAAAAACACGTCACAAGATTCTACCAAGGCCCTCACAATAGAAATAGAGCCATGCCCCCCTCTTCTCCAACAGTGAAAAATATGTGATCCCAATGGGTAGCGCCCTGTGCATGTTACGGAAAAATCTTTACCAATACGCGTATCAGCCAAAAGCGCTGTTGAAATAAAAACTTTAATTAAAGAGCCCGGACTATAAAGCCCTGAAATAGCTTTATTCATAAGGGGTGTATAGGCTGATGACATAAGGCTTTTCCAGTTCTCTGCTGAAATTCCTCCAGAAAAAAGATTGGGGTCATACCCAGGAACCGACACCATCGCATAAATAGCCCCTGTCTCTACATCTAAGACCACTGCGGCAGCACTTTTATGCTGCTGTAAAAGTTCATAGATATACTTTTGCAACCCAAAATCTATTGTTAATGTTAAGTCTTCTCCTTTTTGTGGAGGCGTTTTTGATAGGGTTCGAACCTGATGCCCTCTTGCATTATTTTCTGTTTCCAATTGCCCAAAAACACCCTGTAACCTTTCTTGATAAAACTTCTCAAGACCACTTTTCCCTTCCTTCATACCGGGAAGTGATAATAAAATATTCTCTGCTACCGCTTCTTTACTCGGCTTTCCAACGTACCCAATGACATGACTTGTTATTTTTTTATGGGGATAAATTCTTTCATCACTTATCACAACCTCAAGTCCTGGAATTGTTATATTATGAATTTCTAAGGCTGCAACTTCCTCCCAAGACAGGTTTTTTTTAATCTCCAACGGAATATAAACAGGCGTTTCTTCAGCCATCTCAAGAATTTGAGATTGATCCTCAGGCGTTAACTCAATAAATGTAGAAATTTTTTGAACAACCTCTTCAAGGTTCTTTAATCTTCTGCGATCTAAAATAGCATGATAACGTTGATCGTTATCAACCAAAACAATGCCTTTACGATCATAAATCCGCCCTCTCTTAGGCTTTAAGGGCGTTAAATGAATTCTATTTTTATCTGAAAGTGTTTGATAGTGTCCCTGAAGATAAACCTGAAGATAGTAAAGCCTTAAGGCTAAAATAAAAAAACAAACACAAATCCCCCCTAAAATAAAAAACATCCGTGAAAAAAAAACATTCTGAGGAGAAGGGCTCATCTTACGTTGTCTTCCGTATTAACAAATTAAGAATCAATGGAAAAAAGCACCACGTTAAAAATGATTTCAAGAACAACTCATATGAAAAAGGCTGATAAAAGAATCCCATAGAAAGCCCTTCAACAAAAATAAGCCATCCAAGTTCAACGCCACCAAAACTTAACCAAATTGGTAAAAAATTACCCTGATTTAGAAGCGTGCGCACATACGATGCACTTAACGAAAAAACAAACATTGCAGAAAGATTTATGCCGAGTGGAAGGTTATTTATCAGATCTAAAGAGAGTCCTAAAAAAAGACAATAAACCACCCAAGAAAAACGTGAACGATATAAAATTAAATAAAAAATCAATCCGTGGCTTAAGAAAGGAAAAAAACACAGGCCATAAGTGACAAGATCTATTAAAAGAAACAAGGCGCAAACAAAAAGACCTAATAAAAAACGAGGCCAGTGATTATGCTTTTTTGTTAACGTCTGCATTAGAATTTTCTATATCTGATAAAATTTTTTTTGTCGGCTGAACTTGCACAAATTGGGCATACTTTGGATCAATCCCAAGATGCACTATAACCTGATCATCCGTTACTTTTTCTATGCGGCCTACTAGCTTATTGGGAGGATAAACCCCTCCTTTCCCAGTAGAAACCACCCGCATACCGGGTTCAATTCCTTCATAAGTTTGCAAATAACGAATCTTTAATTTAGCGCCTCCAATACCAACGGCTATGGCTTCCCGGTTTAGCTCTTCAATTCGGATAGGTACACGAGAATTCCCATCTCCCAACAACAACCCATAACTAAAAGAATCAGCCGCTTGAATAATACGCCCAAGAATCATATCTCCATATAAAATTGGATCATCTTTAAAAACCCCTTCATTCTTTCCTTTATCTAATAAAATACTTTCTTTATATGGTTTGCTTGGAAATCCAATAACTTTTGCTGTAATAGAAAATGATGATGGATTGTAATGTGCCAACTCCCTCAAAGACACAATTTCCCTTTTTAATTCGTCTCGTTCTCTTTGAAGGTCTATTTGCTTATATAGAATTTTCTTCTTTTCATCATAGTTCATTCCAAATGCTTGAAATGAAACTGGAGAAAAAATATCTGTAAAAAAAGAAGTAACTGGCGCTGTAAGTGTATAAAGCTTTTCCTGAACCCCCTTCTTCACCGATTGCCATACTTTAGGGGCAAAAAAATCTAATAGCCCAAAAAATAAAACAACGCTCCCTAAAACAATCAAGGAGCGTTTCAAATACGGCACATAAGAAAACAAAAAAGAATAACGCGGAAGCTTTAAATCCTTCTCTATTGGGACCTTTTTTTTGTTAAAAAGCTTACTTTTTGCCATTCAAGTGCCACTTTGCAACTCCAAATTAAAGCTGCTTAATCAATACATTATTTAGGGTCGCCATTTGCTCAAGCGCCTGCCCTGTTCCAAGGGCCACACAAGAAAGTGGATCCTCTGCAATAGAGACAGGAAGGCCTGTTGCATCACGCAAAACTTGATCTAAATCTCTTAATAGCGCTCCACCACCCGTTAACATAATCCCTTTATCAACAATGTCTGCCGAAAGCTCTGGGGCCGTCTCTTCAAGCGCAACCTTTACAGAATCCACAATAGTCGAAACAGTTTCGCTTAAGCTTTCCGCAATGTTATGAGTTGTAATCTTGATTTCCTTAGGCACACCTGCCACAAGATCACGCCCCTTTACAGTCATTTCTTCATTTTTCTTAGATTTTTGAGAAGCAGATCCAATTTGTTTTTTAATTTTCTCTGCGCTGGCCTCCCCAATCAACAAGTTAAATTTACGACGGATATAATTGATAATGGCTTCATCCATTTTATCCCCCCCCACACGTACAGAACGAGAGTGAACAACGCCACCCAGAGAAATCACTGCGATTTCTGTTGTACCACCACCGATATCAACAATCATAGATCCTGTTGGCTCTGTTACTGGGAGCCCCGCACCAATAGCAGCTGCCATGGATTCTTCAATCAAAAATACACGACGCCCACCGGCACTTTCTGCAGACTCTTGAATCGCTCGACGCTCCACTGTTGTTGACCCTGAAGGCACACAAATAACAATCTGAGGACGCGCAAATAAAGCATTTTTATGAACCTTTTGGATAAAGCTTTTGATCATGGCTTCAGTCACATCAAAATCAGCGATAACCCCATCTTTTAACGGCCTAATAGCTTTTATGTTTCCAGGCGTTCTACCCACCATTTGTTTTGCTTCATTTCCAACAGCCAAAACTTTGTTTTTTCCATCAACTGTTGCCATAGCCACAACAGATGATTCATTCAGAACGATGCCTTTTCCTTTTACATAAACGAGCGTATAAGCCGTTCCTAGGTCAATAGCCATATCGGCAGAGAAAATATTTTTAAATCTTGAAAACATAATTAATCTTTTTTATTAATTTGGTTGAATACTTTCTTATACCTAATTTCCTGGCAAAGGGAAACGAATTTTCGTCGCATCACAACAACGCACGCATTATGCGAGCAACGCCTCTTCCTCCAAAAGAAACTCTGTTGTTCTGCTGAGCAATCAAGTCAAAATGTTCCCGGCGTATAAGCGCCAAACCATACGGTTTTTCCATGCAAACCAAACGCCCTACTTTTACCTCTCCAACAAAAAAATCAAAAACGCCATTTTCTTCATCATTCAGGATTTCAAAGCCACAGCATTCTTTATGAATACCCCCTCGGTGCTTGGTGCGCGCCATCAGCTCTTGCCCCATATAACACCCTTTCGTCCAACTCAGCGCATGCAATTCATCAAAGTGATACTCTAGAATAACACTTTTATCCGGCACGAGTTCATGCGCGCCTTCTGCAATTCCTAACTGGTAACGTTTATGCCGATAAACTCTTTCAGATTTTGCCTTAAGCTCTACGTTTGACGGAAAAACATAAAGATTTCCTAACTTTGATGTCCGCGGATCAACAGCCTGAAAAAAAAGGTCTGAAGAAGAGGTGGCCTCTATGTCAAAAGAAACGTAAATTTTATAATCCTCTGACACATTTTCAATTGTGACTTGATGCCTAAGTTTATAAAGAGAAATTTTTTTGAGCCACTCAGATAAACGATCTGCCTCTATAACAACGTAATAATCCCTCTCTTTTTTAAACACAAAAAAGTCATACGCATATCGCCCCTGTGGCGTTAACAGAGCGGTGTAAAGAATGGGTTGTTTTTCTAAAAGATGAATATCATTGGTTATGAGGCCTTGTAATAAAGGTTCCACATCCGGACCACTCAACCGAACAAGTGATTGAGTGTCTCTAGAAATAAACTCTGCTGTCACCGTTCTACTCCCTCTGCTTTCAAAGGGCGTTCCAATAAAGCTGAAACAACTTCTTCAGGTGATTTTCCATTAAAAACAAAATCATAAACCGCTTGGCACAATGGCAAGTCCACAGGGTCTTTTACCAATAATTTTTGTAACGATTGACAGGTTGAAAGCCCTTCCACAGTGCCAATTTCTTCAACAAGTTGCTCTACAGATCCCGCTCCCTGAGCTAAAAGCATTCCAAACTTAAAGTTACGCGATGCCGGGCCTGAACATGTCAAAACGGTATCTCCCATACCTGATAGGCCATAAAACGTCTCAGGCTTAGCGCCTAAAGAAACACCTAAACGCATCATTTCATGCAGCCCTCGCGTCATAATGGTCGATTCCATGTTTCTGCCTAATTTCAAGCCATGGCAAATACCCGTTGCAATCGCAATCACATTTTTCAATGCCCCGCCGATCTGAACACCAATTTTATCGCGGCAATGATACAGCCGTAAACGTGTCTGTTTAAAAATTCCTTTCAGCACCGGCCACACATCATCTGGACAATACAAAGAAGAAGCTGCTGCAAGCCCTTGATGAATTTCATGCGCAAGATTAGGGCCAGAAAGAACACAAAGGTCTGAGGTCGGAAACAGTCTTTCAAGACGTTCCGACAAAACCCCACCTGTTTCAGGATCCAAACCTTTTGACGCCAGCAAAATATATTTGGGATTTATCCCTGCAGCTAAAACCTTTGGTAAAATTTCTGGCAAAATTCGAACTGGCAAGACGACAAGCAAAACAGATGCTCCTTTTCAATCTGAAAGC
>CAYGMA010000019.1:0-3959 GCA_964351045.1 uncultured Holosporaceae bacterium
GGTTTTTAAAAGTCTTATTCATTCGGGGCTTCAAGCTGTTCAGGCAGGAAAAACAAGTTTGGAAGAGATGGTGCGAGAGCTTGATGTAGAAGTGTTTTCTGACATAAAGGCAGAGCATGTTTAAGCGCATTTCTCGGAAAAAATGGATTCCCTTCTATTGGCATATGCATTACTGCCTGGCGTCTGGCGTGGAGCTAGAAACCGCGTTGAGGCTTTTTAAAGATCAAAATCCGTGTAAATTCCTAAAGAAATTTGTGGAACGTGTGTTGGATGGGCAACGGCACGGGCTTTTTTTATCAACTCTTTTTAAAAAAAGAGCCGTCCCAGAACGGCATTTTACAGCGACACTTTTAAAAAGCGCTGAAAATACAGGGTGTTATGAAAGTGTTTTTAAAGATTTAGCGGTGTATCAAACATGGAAATTAGAAGTGCTTTCAAAAATAAATCAGATTTTGCAGTATCCTGTTTTTTTATTGCTGCTTTCTTTTTTGATGTTGGGGTTTACGCTTTTTATTTTAATCCCCGAATTGCATCCTGTTTTGGTTGAGCTCTCAGGCACTGCGTCTCCTCAAATTGATCGTATTTATCACTTTGTTCAATGGTTGGAAGCGCATGGCTTGTTTCTATTGGGATGTATTTTGATGCCGCTTGGCGTTTTCTTTTTATGCTATAGGATTTTTGATAGCGTTAAAGAAACGGCGCAGAAAATTTTTTACCAGGTGCCTGTTTTTGGATCCTTGGCGCGGGACGCAGAAATGGCGCATTTTGGGAAAATGATGGCGATGTTGCTCAGTCATTCAGTTTCTTTAATGGATATTTTGGAGCTTCAAAAGCATGGGCATTCGCTGCTTTTTTTTAGGCATTTTTATCAGCGTGCGCAGAGACGTGTTGAAAGAGGTCTGACACTTTCTGATGCGCTGAATTCGGAAGGTGTTTTTTCACCGTTGATGATTCAGATGATTCATGCAGGGGAAAGTTCTGGAACCTTGATGGACACCTCAAAGACAGCGGCTGTTTTTTTTACAGAGGCGTTTCATCGACGTGTTGATGGCTTGCTGCGGGCCTTGCCGACGTGCATCCTTTTATTTGTGGGGAGCGTGTTTGTTTTCATTATGGTGCAGGTTATTTTGCCCTTGTATGACGTGATCTCAGGGGTAGGGTTTGCATGATTTTTGCGGGGTTTAATGAGGGTTTTTTGGTTTTAGAAGTGCTTGAAACAGAGGTGAAATTGCTTCTTTTGAGCAAAAAACAGGGCAAAAAAGAGCTCTTTTGGGGCACTTTTGAGGCGTTTTTAGGCCAAATTAAGAGCTTTAGAAGCGTTTTTAGGCTTCCTTTGGTATTGGATTTGAAAACGCCCAAGATGTTGATGCATTTTCAGGATGAGGGGATTTTAGAGGCGCCCTTCCAATCAGAGAGTTCCTTTTGTTTTCAGCATAAAAAAAGGCTTGGAAATGGACAGGTTCTGACTGTTTTTTATACCCCTCAAGAGCGGATGTATAAACAGATAGAGGCGCTGTATAAACAGCCTTTTTCTCACATTGTGATTACAAGTTTTGCCTTGGAAGAGGCGTTAATGCATCTTCAATCCGAAGGTGTTCCCGGACAAACATCAACGGTTTTGATTTCTGGGGTGGAGGGTTCTTTGGTGAGCTTAGGTGTGTGTCATGGAAAAGGGAAGTTTTGTTATGTGGAGACAGGGCTTTCTTTTCAAGATGTTTGGCAAGAAAGCCCAAAGTTTCAAAGCTTGAAAGAGCGCTGGTCTTTATTGATGGGAGAAGACGTGCAGCAGGTTTCTATTGTGGGAGAAACATCAGGAAGTGATGACCGCAAAACAGAGGCGCAGTGTGCTTTAAGGAAAGAGCAATTTTTCTTGGATTTAAAGACATGCTTTTTTCAAGAGCAGGATGAAAAATGGTATAAAAGACGGTACCAAAAGGAGCTTCTGACAGGGGCGGGGGTTCTTGTCGCTGGGGTTGTTTTGGGGGGGCTTTTAGGATTCGCCTTGGGTTTTTGAGAACCCCTCTTTTCCATCAATGGTGAGCAGCTTTACGACCTTCGACCAGGTGAAGTGTGTGCCGATGGTTTTGATAAGATTTTCCAGTTCAGATGAAAAGGTTTTTTCGCTGTCTTTAAAGATGAACCGGCATTGCCACGAATCTGTTAATTCAGGCACCACCTCTGGGAGAGGGAAGACTTGAAGGCCACGATTAGAGATTCCTTTGAGATCAAAGCAAGAGCTTTTTGTAAGGGCTGTTACCTGTGTGCCAAGATCATTTGGGGAGCCTTTCCAAGTAAGGGTGATATCAACACCGACTTCTCTGACATCCGTTGAAAAGGTTTTCTTGCATCGAATCTTTGAAAGATCAATAGCGGTTGAGGAATGGGGGGTGTCTGGAAGCGTGCTGCTCTTTTCCAGATTTTCAATGATAGCTTGCGTGAACTCTGTTGTTGAAACATGCTTTTTTGCGTTTCTCACATCAGCGGTAAAGATACCATCAAGGAAGGTTTGATGGAGAGCTTTTTCAATTTTAGCGGCGGCTTCAAATTCATGAATATGATCAAGCATAAGAATACTGCTGAGGATGAGAGAGGTTGGATTGACAAGATCTTTTCCAGCAATGGTTGGTGCAGAGCCATGCACTGCCTCGAAAATAGAGGCCGTGTTCCCAAAATTAGCGCTTGGCGCAAAGCCTAGGCCGCCAACTAATCCAGAACAGAGATCACTTAAAATATCACCGTTTAGGTTTGTCATAACCATGACATCAAATTGTTCTGGATTTACGACTAGCTGGTGCGCGCAGTTATCAACAATCATATGCTCATGGTCGATGGTGGGGTATTCTTTTGCAATTTCAGCGCAGACTTCTTTGAGCATGCCCTCTGAAATTTTCATGATATTGGCTTTTGTGACACAGGTCACTTTTTTACGCCCTTTTACCTGTGCATATTCAAAAGCAAGACGCGCTATTTTTTCACAGCCTGTGTAAGAAACAGCTTTAAGGCTTTGAGCGCAATCGCTTGAGAGCCTGTGTTCGATTCCTGTGTAGAGCCCTTCAACGTTTTCTCGAACAAGAACTAAGTCAATTTTATCATTGGAAAAACGGGTGTTAACCCCAGGAATGTTTTTGGCAGGGCGAATGTTTGCAAATGTTTCAAAGAGTTTGCGCAGAGTGACATTTGCGCTTTTATCTCCATATCCTATTGGTGTTTCAAGAGGCCCTTTTAGAGCAACTTTTGTTTCCTTAATGGACTCAATGGTTTCGGGGGGAACGCCTGTTGGCAGACCAGCTTCAAACACTTTTTTGCCTGCGAGTTGCACATCCCACTGAACGTGCACGCCTGCAGCAGAAATAATATCTGTGACGCTTTTTGTGACTTCAGGGCCAACCCCGTCGCCTTCAATTAATGTGATTTTATGGGGTGTTGTTGAGGGGGATAAGGTCATCGTTCTGGATCGTCTGTGTAAGAGTTGATGTTGGCAAGCATGTTATTTGCTTGTTCAAGGCGGTCTGTGTAGTCTTTTAGGAGGTTAGGAGGGAGCACCTCAAGATAGCGTTCAAAGCCCATGACAAAGGCTTTAATGACATCGATTTGGACCCGAACAACATCGACTGTTGGATAAGGGCTTGCCAATTCAACGGTAGAGCCGCCCTTAGGATTGGCAATGGTGTTTGTGATATCAATGAGGCGTTTGAAAAGGGTTCTTCCTTTTTTCCAATCTGAAATAAAGCGGAGTTGCGCTTGGAGTTGGTTTAACGAATTAATAAAATTGGTTTGTTGTATGGTTGTTATTTGAAGTTTTTGGCTGGTATTTGTGATGTTACGAACAAGAGCAGACACATCTTGATATTGCCCCGTCAGACCTTTTAGATCTTGAAGATCAGAGGTGGCATCTTTGACACAATTGGTTAGAAGAAATAAGGCTAACAAGCAACACAAGTGATAAATTTTGGACACGC
>CAYGMA010000019.1:3969-11026 GCA_964351045.1 uncultured Holosporaceae bacterium
TCTCTAGTTATTTAACGCCTCTACTTTACCAGAATTTTTCAAAGGATTTAAGTGAGAATATTTTTCCAAATTTTCTTAAACGTGGTACATATGGGGTGTTTATGCTTTTTTAAGGAGTTTGAAATGTCAGAAGTTCAAGAAAAAATCAAATCACAAATCGAATTCAGTGATGTGGTTTTATACATGAAGGGAACAAAAGACTTTCCTCAGTGTGGTTTCTCAAGTGTGGTGGCTCAGGTTTTGGCGCGTTTGGGTGTGCCTTTTTTAGATATCAATGTGCTTGAGGATATGGACATTCGAGAAGGCATTAAAGTTTACTCAGATTGGCCCACAATCCCGCAACTTTATGTGAAAGGGGAGTTTATTGGTGGGTGTGATATCGTTCGAGATATGTATGAAAGCGGCGAACTCGAAACGCTTTTAAAAGAAAAACAACTCATTTAAGACGAGGACTTTTATGTCAGAAACAGATCTTTTACCAGAAAATCAACGTGCTGTACGGCTTGATAAAGTCAAAACATTGCGCGCAGCAGGAATTGAACCTTATGCCTATACATGCCATGCCAGCCATGAGCTGAAAGAGCTTCAAGAAAAGTATAAATCCCTTGAAAATGAGCAGGTTACAGAGGACGTTGTTTCTGTGGCAGGGCGCATTATGGCCATGCGCAATAGCGGTATGTTTATTGTGTTGCAGGATAGCCAAGGTCAAATTCAAATTTTTTCCCATAAAAATAATTTATCTGAAGAGCAATTGAAGTGGATTAAACAGTTGGACCTTGGAGATTGGATTCATGTGGAAGGGATCATTCGTCGGACACCTCGAGGTGAACTGACAGTGAATGCAACGAAGGTTACGATGCTCTCCAAGGCGTTGCAAGCGCTTCCAGATAAATACCATGGCTTAACGGATGTCGAAACGCGTTATCGTCAGCGGTATTTAGATTTAATGGTAAATCAAGATGTGCGTGGGCGCCTTAGAATGCGTTCTGAAGTGATGTTTATGTTGCGTAAGCTCTTGCATGACAAAGGGTTTGTGGAGGTGGAAACGCCTATGCTGCACACCATTGCAGGAGGAGCTGCTGCAAAACCTTTTATGACCCATCATAATGCATTGGATATGCCAATGTTTTTACGGATTGCGCCGGAGTTGCATTTAAAACGATTGATTATTGGAGGGCTTTCGGAGAAGGTTTTTGAAATTAACCGTTGTTTCCGGAATGAGGGGTTATCTCCTAAACATAACCCAGAGTTCACGACTTTGGAACTTTACCAAGCGTTTGCTGATTATCACGACATGATGGATTTAACTGAATTCTTGGTTTCTAACCTTGCTCAACACATTACGGGAAGCTCTGAAGTTTCGTATGGTGAGCACACGTTGAACTTTGCTCTTGGATGGCGCCGTGTGTCTATGAATGATTTGGTAAAAGAAGCCACCGGATTAGATTTTAAAGCGTTGGCCTCAGATGAAGAGGCGCGTGACGCCGTTAAAGCTTTGGGGCTTTCTGTTTCTGGAAAAGAAACATGGGGAGCGTTATTGGCCTACGTGTTTGAAGAAAAAGTGGAAGATACGTTGATTCAACCAACCCATGTGACAGAGTTTCCGTTGGACGTTTCTCCTTTGGCTAAATGTCATCGGGAAGATCCACGCTTAACAGAGCGCTTTGAAAGTTATGTGAATGGCTGGGAAATTGCCAATGCATTTTCGGAGCTCAACGATCCTGTTGATCAGCATGATCGATTTGTTAAACAGGTTGAAAATAAATCAGCTGGGGATGATGAGGCGCATCCGATGGACGAAGATTTTATTAAGGCTTTGGAATATGGCATGCCTCCAACAGGCGGTTTGGGGATAGGCTTAGATCGTTTAGTTATGTTGCTAACCCACGCAAAAACCATTCGAGATGTGATTGCTTTTCCAACGATGAAACCGATTAAACCCTAAGGGAGGCTTTATGCAAGTAACCCGGCGCACAAAAATCATTGCCACCATTGGCCCGGCGTCTTCTTCACAGGAGAAGATTGAGTCTTTTGTTGAAAATGGGGTGAATGTTTTTCGGTTGAACTTCTCTCATGGGACGCATGAAGATCATACATCGGTTGTTAAAAAAATCAGGGCGTCGGAAGAAAAATATCAGCGCCCTGTTGCTATTTTAGCAGATTTGCAGGGCCCTAAGTTGAGGGTTGGCCTCTTTGCAGAGGGGAGTGTTCTGTTGGAAGATGGGCAGCCTTTTTCACTGGATTTGACAGAGGTGCTTGGAAATAATGCGCGCGTTTCTTTCCCTCATCAAGAGGTTTATGGATGCGTGAAGCCAGGAGAAAAACTTCTTTTAGATGATGGAAAAATTAGGTTGCGTGTTCAATCAGTCACTGAAGCAAAGATTGAGACGCTTGTTGAGGTGGGTGGAAAGCTTTCTAATCATAAAGGGGTGAGTGTTCCAGATAGTCGGTTGACTATTTCAGCGTTAACAGAAAAAGATTTGACCGATATTGCGTTTATTCAAACGTTAGATGTGGATTATATTGCGCAATCGTTTGTTCAATCATCACGTGATATTGAAGAGCTAAAATCACACTTGAAAGAGCCTTTTAAGATTGTGGCGAAAATTGAAAAGCCTCAGGCCCTGGAGGATATTGAGGCAATCCTTGAGACTGCGGATGCCATTATGGTGGCGCGTGGGGATTTAGGTGTTGAGATGGACTTGGAGCATGTGCCACTGGTTCAAAAAGACCTTGTGTCCCGGGCACGGGCGAGAGGGCTTCCTGTGATTGTGGCAACGCAGATGTTGGAGTCGATGATTACAGAAGCGTCTCCCACTCGGGCTGAAGTGTCGGATGTGGCCAACGCTGTTTTAGATGGCGCAGATGCAGTGATGTTGTCGGCAGAATCTGCTGCAGGAAAGTATCCTCTTGAAGCCGTTCAGATGATGCACAGGGTCATTTTAGCGACAGAAGAAACGCCGTTGTACAAAGAAAGCGCGCTTCAGGTTGAAGACATGGAGATGACAACCTGTGATGCAATAGCTTCCTCTGCTGGCTACTTAGCGGACATCATTCCGGCACGCGTTATTGTGTGTTCAACCGTGACAGGGTCAACGGCGCAGCGCGTTTCTCAGTTTCGGGGGTGTAGTCCCATTTTGGCCTTAACGCCGTCTGTTAAAACAGCGCGTCTTTTATCTTTGGTTTGGGGTGTTGAGGCTGTGGTTAAAAAACAGGCCTCTTCTTTTGAGGCGCTGGCAGATGATATTGACCAAACACTGCGAGAGAAACAACGGGTTGTTTCAGGAGATAAGGTGGTTGTAACAGGCAGTAACCCCATTGGAAAAATAGGGCAAACGCGCTTGATTCAAGTGATTGATATTGAGTAACAGGAACCTTTTTCATGTCTCAGCGGTTTAAAAAAAAATCTTCCGATCTTTTTCTGTATGGGACGCATGCGTGTGAAGCGGCGCTTAAGAATTTAAACCGACGATGTTTTTATCTTTATGTAACGCATGAGGCGCATGGGTCTTGGAAAGAGTTGACTCAAGAAAGAAACATCCATGTTGAGGTGTGTGCTGAGCAAGAGCTGTTAGCGTTTCTTCCAAAGGGGGCTGTGCACCAGGGGGTAGCTTTAAAAGCGGCACCGCTGGCATTTACTGATCTTGATGGGATTTTAAAAAACTTTCCAGAAACAGGGCTGATCTTAGTGTTGGATCAAATTAGTGATCCTCAAAATATGGGGGCGATTATTCGTTCGGCTGCGGCCTTTAAGGCACACGCGCTTATTTTTCCAAAACACCAATCAAGCCCTGTGAATGCCACGGTTGCAAAAGCAGCCTCTGGGGCGTTGGAGTTGGTTCCGTTATGTGCCGTTTCAAACCTTGCACAGGCTCTAGACAAGCTGAAAAAACAAGGGTTTTGGTGTTATGGCTTAGCGGAAGGGGGCGAGCCAATGAACCAAGTTGGCTTTGCAGAGAGAACGGCTTTAGTTATTGGGGCTGAAGGGCGCGGGATGCGATCGCTGACAAAGGAAAAATGTGATCATTTGGTTTCTATCCCTACAGGGGGGTTTTCAACATTAAATGCATCGAATGCAGCAGCTGTGGCTTTGTATCAGTGGTTTCAATCACAGGGTGCGTCATGAGGGATGTGCAAGAAAAAGCTGTTTATTTTTTGCTCTCTTTCTTAGGGGGTTTGGTGATTTCTGCAGGTGTGATGAAGTGGAATGCAGCGCAGAGCCCATTCTTATTCGCGGATATTTTATCCTATAGCGCTTTGAATTTTCTGGCTTATTTCATGGGGAGTATTCCTTTTGGGTATGTGTTGGTGCGGGTTTTTCATGGAAAAGATATTCGACACCATGGGTCGAAGAACATTGGCGCGACAAATGTGTGGCGAATTTGTGGTCCAGCCCTTGGTATCTCTACGTTTTTGTTGGATGCAGGCAAGGCTGGGTTGGTGTTTTTAGTGCTAAAAACAACTCATTTTAGCGCGTTTTCGAGCCAAAATATGCTTGTTTGGGCCGGTTTTTTTGCCTTTATAGGCCATATTTTCCCCTTTTGGTTCCACTTTAAGGGGGGTAAGGGCATCGCCATTCTTTTTGGGTTTATGTTGGCTTGGAATCCTTTGGTCTTTTTGATCATGGCGGGCGTGTGGGGCAGTGTTTTTCTTGTAACGCGGCAGTCTTTTTTAGGCGGCCTTTCCTGTTCTTTGGTGCCACTGAGTTATGCATTATGGAAGCCTCTTTCTTGCGACATGATTGTTTTATTTTCGAGTGTTTTTTTGATTGTTCTGTGGCGACATACAGAAAATATTCGAGGATATTGGGCTGCTAAGAAAGGAAAAGATGCATGAATGATTCTGTTCTTGCGGCCTTGGCTTTAAGCCAAACACCTAAAATTGGACCTGTGACGTTTCGGGCGCTTTTAGAGACCCATGGTACAGCTGATCAGGCGCTCTTAGCTGTTCATGAAGACGAGCGCTTTAAGGAAAAACCATCTTTAGAAAAAGCTAAAAAGTTTTATGAGCAGGCTTTGAAGCAAGGTGTAACAGTGATTTCCATTGAAGAAGAGCGTTATCCTTTTTTATTGAAACAAGTGAAAGATCCGCCGCCTGTTTTATTTGCAAAAGGGAACCTCGGCCTGTTTAAGCGAAAAGGGGTTGCCATTGTGGGGGCGCGTAACGCGTCTTATGCCGGGCAGAAATTGGCTTATGGATTGGCAAAAGACCTTGTGAAAAATGGGTATATGGTGACTTCTGGGTTTGCGCGAGGCATTGATCATTCGGCGCATAAAGGAGCTCAAGAAAAAGGATCCATCGCTGTTTTTGCAGGAGGCATTGATTATATTTTCCCTACTGAATATGAAGGATATGTTGAGCCTTTTATTGAGACAGGGCTTATTGTGAGTGAAATGGCTATGGGATATCAGCCAACCAATCAGAATTTTCCGCGGCGAAATCGATTGATTTCAGGGCTATCTCAAGCGGTTGTTGTTGTGGAAGCAGCTCATCAATCAGGGTCTTTGTTAACAGCTGACTATGCGATGGCTCAAGGACGTGAAGTAGGAGCTGTTCCAGGATCGCCGTTGGATGCGCGCTGCCGAGGGACCAATAAGCTCTTGAGAGATGGGGCGCATTTTGTTGAGAATAGTTGGGATATTTTTAGCTTTTTGAATGACTTACAGTCTGTTGGGCAGGCGCAAAAAGCAGCAAAAAAACAAAAACAACTAACTGCAGAAAATGAGTTAGAGGAAAAAATTTTAACCCTGTTAAGTTATTCTTCCATTGATTTAAACGATCTTTTAAGGCAGATTCCAACCGAGACGCCAATGATTTTAGAAGCGTTGAGTCTTTTGGAGCTGTCAGGAAAGATTATCCGAGGGGCTGGAAATGAAGTGGCTTTACGGCCCCATTAGGAGAGATTGAGGTTTTGATGAATTTAGTTATTGTTGAATCCCCGGCTAAGGCAAAGACGATTGAAAAGTATTTGGGGAAAGACTTTAAAGTTTTAGCTTCTTATGGGCACATTCGTGATTTGCCTTCTAAAAATGGCTCCGTTGATCCCAATGAGGGATTCAAGATGGTGTGGGAAAATTCATCCAATGCCTCCAAATCAATGGCTGAAATATCAAAAGTCATGAAAAATGCCTCAACACTTTATCTCGCGACTGACCCGGATCGTGAGGGAGAAGCTATTGCGTGGCATGTATATGAAGTTTTAAAACAAAAAAAACTGTTAAAAGATAAAGCAGTCAAGCGGATTGCTTTTAACCAGATTACGAAAAAAGCTGTTCTGGATGCCGTGAATTCTCCACGAGATATTAATCAAGAACTTGTGGATGCCTATTTAGCCAGGCGGGCTTTGGATTATTTGGTGGGTTTTAATTTATCCCCTGTTCTATGGAGAAAGCTGCCGGGGAGTAAGTCTGCAGGGCGCGTTCAATCTGTTGCGTTGCGGTTGATTACCTCTCGAGAAACTGAGATTGAAAATTTTGTTCCTCAGGAATATTGGTCTATTTTAGCGGATTGCCAAACGGACAAAAAAGATCTTTTTCAGGCACGGGCATTGCGGGCCTTTTCTAAGAAATTAGAAAAGCTTTCTATTGAAAATAAAGAGCAGGCCGACAAAATTGTTGAGGCGTTAGATGCGCGGTCTTTTGCGATTGATAAAGTTGAGCGAAAAGAAGTTAAGCGGGCTCCTCAACCGCCGTTTACAACGTCAACTCTTCAACAGGAAGCAGCGCGAAAATTAGGATTTTCTGCTAGCAATACCATGCGTGTTGCCCAGAAGCTTTATGAAGGGATTTCTGTTGGAGGCGAAACAGTTGGTTTAATTACCTATATGCGTACGGATAGTATCTCCATGGCATCAGAGGCAGTTACTGCATGCCGTTCGATGATTGAGGGATCTTTCGGAGGAAAGTATGTGCCTAAGTCTGTTCGTCTCTTTAAAAGCAAAGTTAAAAATGCTCAGGAAGCACATGAAGCCGTGCGTCCGACAGATTTTTCAAAAACACCTGATCAAGTCAAAAGCTATTTAGATGCAACACAGCTGAAACTTTATACCTTGATTTGG
>CAYGMA010000020.1:0-11004 GCA_964351045.1 uncultured Holosporaceae bacterium
CTATTCGCAAGCTGATTGCGGCTGAAGGTGGGCAAAATGCCTATGAAGACCAACAAGAACAAACGGCTCCTGAAGACGATATTATTGAGCTTACCCAAGAAGTAGAGGTGTCTGGGCATATTGACGCGTCTCATTCTAAAGCTGGGCATATGGATCAAGTTGATGAAGAAGAGACTAAAAATTATGAACCGCCACAAGAAAAGAGTGTTTCTGACTTTTTAAAAGAGTTTTCCCAAAAAGAGACGGGAGATGAGACTTTTACATTAGAGCACCAAGATCCTGCAGAAAACCCAGCAGAGGGCGGGGCCTGTTATGAGAAGCCTTTTGAAGAACAAATGAGGGCTCAAAGAGATAAAGAAGAAAAAGAAGCCTTTCAGGATTTAATTTCAGAGCACACTAAAGCGGCGGCATTAGGCTCTTTTAACGACTTAAAGTCGCATGTTAAGCATTCATCTGATGAAAAGAACAACCCTTTAGGGGGGGGGTTAGAAGGGTTGGTATTAAAAGCAATGACCCCGCTTTTGAAAAAATGGTTAGATCAAAACCTCCCAAAAGTGGTTGAAAAAATTGTGAGAGAAGAAATTAGTAAGCTGACTAAATAGGGTGAAGCATATTGTTTAGCTTTGTCACGCTTGCCTTTTGTAAAAGAACCTGTCACAAAAAGAAATTCATAAGAAACAAGTAACGAATGTGGTTAGTATAAAATGAAAAGTCGTGTATTTTTTTCTGGGGCCATCACACGTGTTTTCTTTTCTTTAGGGCTCGTTTTCCTTATTTGGCTTTTGATTTGGTGGTCGGCGCTCGTATGACAGCTTCTCACCAATGTGCTTTACACCTTGTTAACTTAACCCATTCTTTTGGGGATTTTACAGCGCTTAAAAATATAAATGCCAGCTTTAAACAAGGCAGTTTAACGGCTATCATTGGCCCTAATGGGGGTGGAAAGTCGACTCTTGTTAAGTGCATTACAGGCCTTTATAAACCAACTCAAGGAGAGGTTCATTTTATTGGCACCAAGCCTGAAAACTTATCCTATGTTCCCCAGAAATCAGAATTGGATGCGTCTTTTCCTGTAACTGTTCGTGAAGTGGCGGCTATGGGGTTGTTAAAAGCTCACCGGTTGCATAAAAAAATAACACGTGAAGAGCAACAAAAAGTAGAAGATGTTTTAGATGATATTGGATTAACATATCAAAAAGACCATTTGGTTGAAACCCTTTCTGGTGGGCAGTTTCAACGCCTTTTATTTGCACGGCTGCTATTGCAAGATCAGCCGTTAATTATTTTAGATGAGCCGTTTTCGCATATTGATGAAAAAACGCGAGAAACCCTTCTTTCTATTATTAAAAAATGGCATAAGATGGGAAAAACCATTTTAGTGATTTTGCATGAAATAGATTTAGTGCGAAAATTTTTTCCAACAAGCATGCTGCTTGCTCGGGAAGTAATTGCATCAGGAAAAACAGAGAACGTTTTGGCGAAGGATAATATCGCTGCAGCGTTTGAAAAAATATTAGAAATTGAATGATGGGATACGATCTTTTATTCGCGCCATTTGAATATGCTTTTATGAAAAAAGCCTTATCTGGGTGTTTGTGTCTTGCCATTGGCAGTGGACCAGTCGGCATTTTTTTGATTTTACGGCGTATGAGTTTGATGGGAGATGCGCTTTCTCACTCTGTGTTACCGGGAGCAGCTGTTGGATATGTTCTGGCAGGCCTTTCTCTCTTGCCCATGGCTGTTGGAGGTGTGGTTTCAGGCTTAATCGTTGCTGTTTTGGCAGGCCTGGTTTCTCGCTATACGTTTATGAAAGAAGAGGCTAGTTTTGCAGGTTTTTTCTTAATTTCTGTGGCGCTGGGTGTTTTAATTATTTCTACACGGAGTAACTCCATTGATATTATGCACATCTTGTTTGGGAGCGCTTTAGCTATTAATAAGGCATCTCTTTTTGTGATTGGCGTTGTGTCCAGTGTAACGGTGCTTGTGCTTGCTTTTCTCTATCGCTCTTTGGTTGTTGAATGTTTTGACTCTGAATATTTTCGTATGATTGGAGGGAAAGGCACCTTTAACCATGTATTGTTTCTTTTTCTTGTTGTGTTAAACCTTGTGTCAGGGTTTCAAGCGATGGGTACGCTTTTATCTTTAGCTCTTATGCTTTTGCCAGCATTAGCCGCCCGTTTTTGGTTTCAGCATCTTTTTTCTATTATTGTTTTAACAGTGCTGATTGCAGGGGCTTCTGGTTATATTGGTTTGATTATTTCTTATCATTATAACGTTCCATCTGGCCCAGCGATTGTTCTTGTGGCGGGGCTTTTTTACCTGTTCTCTCTTTTGTTTGGAAGGATAGGGAGTATTTTTAAGAATTTTAAAGAGCGATCATGAAATCATTTTTTCTTTTTTTGTGTTTAAGCGCATGTCTTTTATCTGCGGAAAAACCAAGCAAACATCTAAAAATTGTAACTACCTTTAGTATTTTGGGCGATTTTGTCCAAGAAATTGGAAAAGATAAGGTGGTTATTTCTATCGTAGGGCCTAATAGTGACGCTCACACATATCAGCCAACGCCAAAAGATGTGTGTCAAATTGCCCAAGCAGATTTGATTTTTATTAATGGTTTAGGGTTTGAGGGATGGATTGAGCGGTTGATTGAAAGCTCTGGGTATAAAGGGCCAATTGTTACTGCTACCCAAGGCATTAAACCCTTATTGGTGAATGCCCCTGGAGAAGGGGAGGCGCCAGATCCGCATGCATGGAATACCATTGAAAATGCTAAGATCTACATCAAAAATATTTTTGAAGCGCTGTCAGAATTAGATCCAGATCAAAAAGACTTTTATCTTAAAAACTATGAAGAATACCTTGAAAAGCTTGAGGCTCTTGAGGGCGAAATTCAAACAGCTTTTAAGAGTATTCCGCTGGATTCTCGCAAAATTATTACAGCACATGATGCGTTTGGGTATTACGGTAAGGCCTATGGTGTGGCTTTTTTAGCGCCTGTGGGAACAAATACAGCGGATGAACCGTCTGCAAAAGAAATGGCAAAGCTTGTTGAGGAAATTAGGAATAATAAAATCAAAATGATTTTTGTTGAGAATATTACCAATAAGAAGCTTATACAGCAACTTGCTGAGGAAACAGGAGTTGAAATTGGGCCAGAGATATATTCGGATGCCTTGTCTGAAAAAAATCAGCCCGGATATAATTATCTTGCGTTAATGCGCCATAACACGCAGCAGTTTGTTCATTCTATGAGGCTTTCCCTTTAGGGTTAAGCTAGAAATTTCCAGCGTGATACGTTTTTGAAAAAATTGAGCCTATCTTTATTAGCATAAAAAAAAGCCCTCGTTAAAGAGGGCTTTTAAAAGCATTAAAAATTAATGTCTAAATTTTTAATGGTTTATGGACAGCCAGCTCCTACTAAAGATGCTAGAACAGCCATAGAAATGCCGGTTGCATAAAAGAATACTTTTTTCATTTTTTACCTCTTTTGTTTAATTCCTACCGTATAGTTATACTCACAAACAAAGAAATTATTAACTTTGTTATAAGGCCTATACTAAAGTATTTTTTAAAAAAATAAATTGTAAAATGAAGGCAAATATCTAAAAAATAGAGAAAAAATAGATCTTGAACCCCTGTTTCTTCCAAAAACCCCTTGATACACAAGGGAAATAAACGAAAAAAACATTTTTTATAGTTTGTCTGAATTTTTAGATTTTTTTACCATTTCTGTTTGAGGAGTTATGAGATTTTTAATGGATTGAGGGGTGAAAATGGAGAGTGGGTTGGAGGAAATGATTGGGTTTTCAAAGGATCCCGTTGCTTGGTAGCTAAAAGAAAGGATGCCGCGATTGGGAGAGCCGCCAGAAAGAATGGTTCCCAAGATAGGAAGTGCTCCTAAAAATTGGTTGATTGATCGGAATGGAATTACTTCTCCTGTTAAGTTAAGAGTTTTTTGTGTGCGATCAATTAGGCCTGCTGCAGTCATTGCAACGCCTGGGCCATTTAAAATACTATCTATTAGGTAAAGAGTTCCATCCTTATAACTAAAGTCTATATAGCCTTCTGAGAATGGGTATCCATTCCCTTGAAACATTTGTGCGAGGCCTGAGATGGAGGCAAGGCTTAGGATTTGAACGATAGAAGGAATGTTGCGTATTGTGAGATCTTTGATATCAATACGTCCTTCTAGAGGATCGTTAGGGGCATCAGATTCTGCATTTATAGTAATCTTTCCCCCATAAATTTCACTGTTGAGATCAAAACCGCGTGCAAGAAGACCTATGTTGCTTGTTTTGAAGTATAAATGCTGTTTCTTTTGATCAAAAAGATATTTTAAGTCAAACGAGTTGCGTCCATAAAATTGTCCTGATGCATAAACATAAGCTGTTCTTTGATCCTTTTCTCCATAGGTAGATAAGAACTTTTCAAGAATGATGTCGCGTTTTAGTTTGATTTGATCAAAGTTTAAAGCAATTACAGTTTGGTCAGGAAAAGAAGAAGAATTTTCGTCGTCATCAGAGGGGGGTGATAAATGGCTTAAATCTAAAAGAGGTCCTTTTAAATGAGCAATCAGGCCTCCTTTAGGGGTGGTGGAAATTGTGCCTGAAAATTTATTCGCTAAAACAGAGACATCGCGTAAGTTGATTTTAAAGTCATCAGGGGCATTGAAATCAGCATCCGCTGTGATAGAACCAGAGGAATCTTGATAATTTAAGTCAGAAATATGTTTTAGTGCGCCTTCTTTAATAATGATGTGCGCGTAAAAAGAGGCAGGTTCTTCTTCTGGCTTAATCAGGCCCATAACAGGGAGAGAAAAAGAGGTTTCTTTAAGCTCTGCTTTGACATCAATAGACGTTGAAGCGTTAGCATACTCTTTGATGTTGAGGTCAAAGTTTACAAGGCCAGGAAAATATTTGCTTAAAAAGTTAATATCAAGGCCAGGCACCTGATCAACTTTAGACGTAAATTTTAGTTGATATTGGTTGGAGTAGGTTTTTTGAGGATGAAAATAAGAATGCCAGGTGATGTGCGTTGGGAGGGTGTTTAGAAGAGTATTTCCTTCCATTTGAAGATCTTCTTTATTGACTTTTAGGGTGTAATTTCCTTGCGTGAGGGAAAGAGTTTTGTCTTGAAGTTTTTCTTCGATGGAGGCATTTTTTAAGTCTGCAGTAACATTTACATCTACATTAGAAAAAGCAAGGTCCTTTAAAAGAGGAAATCCTATGTTGAGGTGAATGTGTGCCTGCCCTTTTATCTTACTTAAGTCTAGATCATAGGACTCTAAAAGGGATAAAGGTTTTGTGTTGATAAGTTTTAGTGTGGATTGAAGAGGAGAGGCGATTCTTAGAGAGAGTTTTGCCTTTGGTAAGTCTTCTAGCACCTCTTCAATCAATAATTCACCTGATTGGAGTTGTATTTCATGGATGCTGCCTTTTAGAAAAGAAATTTTAAACCCAGATTCATTGAAATAACTTATAGCGTTTACGTGTTTTAAGGGCGGAAGATCCTTCATATATTGAACAGTTGTGTCGTTTAAAGAAATAAATCCAGAGATCTCTTCTAAAAATGTATGCGTTTTTGTTTTGATGTCATAACGCCCAGAGGCAAACAAAGTGGCATTGGTCATTTGCCCGGCTGAAAGGTTTTTTGTGACCCAGTCACGGGCATTTTCACCAAGAGAAGGGGGCCAAAATAGGGCTAACTGATCTAAGTTAATTGGCCCAAGTGTGAGCCCTCCTGTGTAAGAAAGCTGACTTGAAGTTAAGGTGCCTTTTAAATTTAAAAGAAGGTCGCTGTAGGTGTTGTTCCCGTTTAATTTTTCTTGGAGCGTTAAGTGAAGGCCATAAGAGCTTTCATTGTTTTTTAGAATTTTTAGGGTTATAAGCCCTTTTTCAGGGGCCCCTAAAATAGGGTGCTCGAAAAGAGGGTCCTTAAGGAACGGTAATTGGCTTAAGAGTAAGTGATCAAATTTAAGATGTGTCTCACTTTTTTGAGAAGATGTTGTATTGGTTATATAAAATTTTTGGTCATTAAGGGTGAAATTCCCTTTAAGTGAGAGGGCCTTAGTAAAGAAGCAGTCTAAATTTATGTTGTTAAAAGTGATTTGTTGTTTTTCTGGTGTGGGCGGTTCAGACTCTAGTAGAGAGGCACTTTCTTCCTTTCGAGAAAGAGGGATATGAAGCTGACCATTTTTAATAGAAAAGTGTTTTACAATTTTTAAGGGCGTGAGTGCGTCAAATAAGTTTTTGAGGGGTTCAAAATCTCCGTCTTTATCGTCGCTTGATTCATGAGCTGGAGCCCATGTGATTTGAGGAGAATATAAGGAAATATAGTCAAAAGAAACTTTGCCTAGAACTAGTTTTTTAATGGAAAAGTTTAGTGCTAAATTCGTTGTTATTTTGGCTGTTGGTGTAGAGAGGGAAATTTGCTCTGCAAATATCTCCGGGTCATTTTTAAGATTAAGCCATCTTAATAAAACTTTTCCTTTGATGTCTGTTGGGAGATCTAAAAGCTTTGATTGCGCTAAAAAAGTAATGTCTATAGGGGAAATTTGAAGGCGCACAAAAAGGGAAAAAAGCCCTAAAAAGCAGAAGAAAATAAAGTAGTAAATGAGCTTTAAAAATAATCCAAAAAAGTGTTTCATGTGTTTATACTTCTTAGCATAAAATGATAACACACCCCGTGTAACAAAAGAAGATAAAGGAGAGAAAATGTTAAAAATAGGCGATTTAGCCCCATTTTTTGAAGGGGAAAATCAAAATGGAGATGTAAAAAAATTAACAGATTTTTCAGGAAAAAAGGTTCTTTTATATTTTTATCCTAAGGATGATACGCCAGGATGCACAAAAGAAGCCTGTGCTTTTAGAGATTCTTTTGGTGCGTTTGAAAAACAAGATGTGATTGTTTTGGGTGTATCAAGGGATCCAGTTGCTAAGCATAAGAAATTTTCTCAAAAGTATGAGCTTCCCTTTGACTTGATTGCTGATGAGTCCGGAGCTATCACTGAAAGCTATGGCGTTTGGGTTGAAAAGAGCATGTATGGACGTAAGTACATGGGAATAGAGCGGTCAACTTTTTTAATTGATGAACAAGGGAAAATCGCTCAGAAATGGCCGAAAGTAAAAGTATCGAACCATGTGGATGAGGTTTTAAAGGCGTTAGAGGATTTGAAAAAGTAAGCTCTAAAAAGAAGGGGATTTACCCTTCTTTTTGAGACATTTTTTCAGCTTTTTCCACGTATTTATCTAAGTCCGCTTGAGAACAAATTCCTAGCAAAACAGGACTTTGGGGCTTAATGTTCTGAATATTCCAGTGGGTTTTTTGCTTAATGGCGTCAATGGTTGGTTTTGTTGTGCCAATTAATTTTACAATGTGGGCATCCCTCAGGTTGGGGTAATGCTTTAAGAGCCAAGAAATAGCGTTTGGCTTATCTTGACGGCGCGCAATGGGCGTATATTTTCCAGACTTTTTTCCTTGGGAGATAGAGAGATCCTTTTGAAGCATAAGACGTGCCGTTGAGTCTTTGCTGCATCGATCAATCTCTTCTTGGGTAAGCTGCCCATTGTTTAGTGGATCTAAGCCAATAATCGTTGGAACTTCTTGGTTGGCAAGCGTCTCAATTTCCAAAACATGAAGTCCGCAGAAATCTGCAATTTGTTGAAAAGTTAGCGCGGTATTATCCAAAAGCCAAACGGCTGTTGCTTTTGGCATGATAGGACTAGCCATTTATTTCTCCTATAAATCTTTTAAATTTTGCTCACTATAATACATCTAGGTCGCGTTGTCTTGTCTTATCATTGATTTGTCAACGCCAAGGCAAATACCAAGGTTAAGAGCTGTTTCAACAATTTTTCCATTTAAGTCAACATTTGAATAAGTATTTAAAGCAGTTTCTAATGGAATTGAGGTGACAGAGCTGTTGTGCCAAGCGACCATGCAATCAAATTGTTCTTGTGCTACACACTGGATGGCTTGAGCTCCAAAAGCAGCGGCTAAGAGACGATCTCTATAAGTGGGTTGCCCCCCTCTTTGCACATGACCTAAGGTTGTGGCTCTGATTTCGGCATCAATATGGCTTTCTAGGGCTTCGCATAAATAAGGTCCAATGCCGCCATAGCGGTTCCCTCCATTTTTATGGAACACCATTTTAGGTTTTTCACCGATCGGGTGTGCTGATTCGGCCGCAACAACGAGGGCAAAATTACGACCGGTGGATCGAATTTTCTTTATTTTTTCGGCAATAGTTTTAAGGCTAAAAGGAATTTCTGGAATGAGAATGATGTCTGCATCTCCTGCAATGCCTGCGTGGAGAGCGATGTTTCCAGCGTCCCGGCCCATAACTTCTAAAATCATAACACGGCTGTGGCTTGCTGCTGTTGGCTGTAAGCGGTCTAGAGCTTCTGTTGCGACTTCAACGGCTGTTGCAAACCCTAAAGATTCTGTGTTGTTGATGTCATTATCAATGGTTTTTGGTACCCCTACAAAAGGAATATTTCCATGTAAGCATAATTTTCGAAGCACATTAAGGCTTCCATCTCCACCGCTTGCGATACGGGCATCCAGGTTTAATTTTTGATAACCTTCTACAAAAGCATCGGCAAACTCCATGTAGGATTTATCTTTTTTAGGTTTGTTTAAGGTTCCTAAACAGGTGCCTCCTACGCGTAAGAGAGAATAGCCATATTTAGAGCCAAAAATATCATCAACGTTGACTTGTTTTATGGGGCGTGAAATAAGCCCTGGAATGCCGTCTTCAATGCCAATAACAGACCAGTTCTTTTCTTTGGCGGCAATATAAACGGATCGAATAAGGGAGTTTAATCCGGCGCAGTCACCGCCACTGGTTAGTAGGCCAATCCTTTTAGACAAGAGAGATCTCCTCAAATTTTCTTGAACTCAATGAATTATTGTATAGAATGTTGTCTTAAATCAACAGCATATTTCAATTTTTGTAATGGATAAAAAAGATCAGTTGCGGCAGGCTCTTAAAGAGTTGAAGGAAGAACACAAAAATTCTGAGATCAAATTACATGCGCTGATGAAAGAAGCAATCCCAGATTATCTGGAAATTCAACGCGTTAAAAAGAAGAAGCTTGATCTTAAAGATCAAATTAAACTGCTCAATAATCAATTGATACCCGATATTATTGCGTAGCCTTACTTGGTAAGAGACTCTGTTGGAACTTTTTTCACCTATAAAGAAGACGTTTTTATGCTGAGAGCGTGAAGTTCTCCGCCTAATTTTCCTTTAAGAGCGTTATGAACCAAACGGTGTTGTTGAAGCTTATTGAGCGCTTGAAATTGTGTGTCTTTGATTTCAACCTGGTAATGGTCCCCATCTCCGACAAGATCCGTTAACGTAATTTGTCCTTTTGGAAATGTCTCTTTGAGTAAAGAAAGGAGCTGGTCGTGAGCAATGGCCATGAAATAGGTTAAGATTTTTTTTGTTAATAGAAACAACATGGCCTGACCCTGCTGGAGGAGCTTTTACCGATTCAAGAAGAGAAAAAGGACAGCGCTTTACAAATTTCTGATAGACAAGCTCATTATTGTCAGCGCAATCATTAATAGATTTATATCCAAGTGTTGATTCATCAACCATGTCAACTAAGTGGCAGGTGTCTAGACTGATTTCATCAGCTAAGACAATCTCTGTGTCATCAACAATTTCATTGTAACGGCGACCAAATTCGAGCTTAACGTCATTTAATTGCAGACCTAGTGCAGAGAAAAACCCAATTAGGAAGTTATTGACATCAAGGGCAAGTTTCTTGATTTCCTTTATTTCCTCGGAGCTTACAAGGCCCAAGGCTTCTAAATGATCTGGAGAAATTGAATGCGCACCAGTTGACGCATTTGGTTTTGAATAATACTCAACGACGGGGGTCGGTAGAAAAACGCCATTGGACAGCCCCATTGCTTTAACGATATGGTCAGGAGCAATATTAAAAACATGAATACAGGCTGGGATGATCTCAAGGCTTTGAACGAGTTGTTCACGAGAGTTTTGCTTTAAAATGTAATGGGTTTGGAATCCATAAATATTTAATTTTTCAAAAATATAGGCAGAAAGAGCATTGTTGATAATGCCTTTGTCTTTGATTTCACAGGTGTTTTTTGAAGGCCCCCGGATGGAGTCTTTAAAATGAAGAAAGCTGGTATTATATTGAGACCCATCAAAAAGGATCTTCTGTGATCCTTCGTAAAGAAGTGGGCGGTTATCAATAAAACGAACTTGATCTTTTGACATTCAAACACCTTATAATTAGGAGTGCTCTATCAGGTTGGGCTTTTTAATGCAATGTCAAAATCGCTTAATGACCCATCACCTTATCTTTAGATTAACATATTTTACAAGGGGATCAAAAATAAAAAGATAGGGGCGAATAGAGTTGGGCATTTGAACAAAAGGCTTGATGTATTTCTAATAATCCTTTTAGATACATATATTATGCGTGGATACTTATCCTTATTCTCAATTCTTATATTTATTGCGACCTTTTTGGGCGGTGGGTTTTATTTAAAAAGCCACGGAGTTGAGGATGCTTTTTATGTAATTTCACCAACCGTTGCTATTATTCCAGCGCTTATCTGGGGGCTTTTGGTTTCTCAAGGGCGTTTTTCAGAGAAAATCAATCATCTTATTTCAGGGATGGCAGATCCGATGCTTTTGAGTATGTGCCTTATTTTTATTTTAGCGGGCGCATTCGGCGTTGTAACCCAAGCAGTTGGGTGCATTGATGATTTAGTGAGTTTTCTTTTAAATTTTTTGCCAACGAATGCATTGTTGCCTGGCCTTTTTATTTTAAGTGCGCTTGTTAGTTTTGCCATGGGGTCTTCTATGGGGGTTGTTGCTGCTATAACACCTATCGGTCTTGGGTTTTCGCAAGAAACAGGCTTATCTTTGCCTTTATGTCTTGGTATTGTTGTAGGAGGGGCGATGTTTGGAGATAACCTATCTCTTATTTCTGATACCAGCATTGCAGCGACTCAAACCCAAAA